>JACRON010000161.1 GCA_016214425.1 Nitrospirota bacterium | reverse complement strand
TGATAATAACAAAGCTGGACGGCACTGCGAAAGGCGGGATTGTAATAGGAATAGTTGATGAATTTAAAATACCGATTAGAATGGTGGGCATGGGCGAGGGTATGGATGACCTCATAGATTTTAATGCTGATGAGTTTGCAGAAGCATTATTTGCTAAATAGTAGCTGTTAATCCATTGGTGCCGTTCATAGTCAGTGAAAGTGGATTGGAGCTATAATTATTTGTAATATCCGATGAGTAGGACACCACCCTGTTTTTGCCCTGCGCCTTTGCAGCATACATAGCCCTGTCAGCATTATTTATAAGCCCCAGCAACTCGCTTGCATCATTAGGATATGTGGCAAGGCCAATGCTGATGGTAAACTCGCCTTTGGGCTGCCTCTCTTCCATTGGGTAATAGGTCTTTTCAACCTCTTTTCTGATTCTTTCTGCAATTATATTTGCCTCATCCTTTTCTGTCTGCGGAAGGATTACAGCGAATTCCTCGCCTCCGAATCTCGCTACAACATCCATTGTCCTTACAGCATTTCTTATGCAGGATGCTGTAATCTTCAAGCCTTCATCACCAACAAGATGGCCATTAACATCATTATAATTCTTGAAATTATCTATGTCCAGGATAATGAGTGACAGCGGATATTTATACCTTTTTGACCTCTCAATCTCTTCTGTAAGACGCTCCTGAAAATACCTGCGGTTCAGCAATTCGGTGAGCGGATCTGTAATAGATATCTTCTTTAATACCTCTGACTTGTTGTAATATTCAGAACGTTCAATTGCTATTGAGGCATGGTTTGCGAAGGAAAGGAGAAGATTCAAGTCATCCTCTGAAAATACCTCGCCTGTAACCTTGTCTGAAATATTCAATACTCCAACAATCCTTGAATTTATCTTTAACGGAATTGAAATAAACGAACGCGTCTTATATCGCGGCCGACTCTTCTTTCCAAAACGTTCGTCTCTTTCAATATCTTCAACAACAAGGGGCTCCCCTTCCTTCAGCACCCATCCCGCAATTCCTTCACCCGGCTTTATCCTGAACTGCTCAACAATCTTTTCATGAAATCCCTTTGTCGCCTTTATAGAGAGCTCCAGCTTTTCCTCGTCATAGATCATTAGAGAACCCTGCGATGCCTTTGTCAGCTCTGTGGATTTTTCAAGGATAATCTGCAGGAGTTTTTCAAAATCAAGTGTGGAGCCAACAGCCTTGTTTATCTCCATTAAGATGGAAAGATTCTTCAGCTTTTCCTGAAGCTCAGATTTTAATTTCAGATTCTCAAGGACAAGGGCAACCTGATTACAGAAGGATGCAATTATCTTCTTATCATCCTCTGAGATATCAGTATTAAACAGGAGTATAAGTCCGCTGGTGCCCTCGCCTTTAAAGAGCGGGAATATATGGATTGATTCTATCTCATCAGGAAGTCCAGCCTCTGCAATCTTAAACCTGCTTTTTGTAGAGATTACCCTATGCTCTTTTAACACCTCTCCAAAAATACCCCTTGATGCATCTGTTATATAACTCAGGACAATCTCATCCTTTTGTCCAAAGGAGGTTTTGGTCCTGAATACATCATCATCCTCTGCCTTAAGCATTATAGACGCTGTATTGACATCAAAGAGTATCCCAAGCACATTTAATATTATCCCGTATATCTCATAATGAGATATATCAAAGCTCAGGTCAGTGCTGACATTGAACAGTGTCAAAAGCTGAGAAAATTTTTGTCTAAATATATTCTGGTTATAGGTATTCTTAAGCATGTTGCTTGCACTGGTATAGATATACCTGCATGCAAGTTTCAAAGATATGGTGTCGCTGAATTTGAGATCTTTATTGAGGCTGAGGATACGAGCCCTGTCAATACCCAGCGAGTCAACATTTTTTATAAAGGCAGCAAAATCCCTGTAGGAAAAGAAGGTATGTCCGCCCAATATTACTATCTGATGTTTTTCATCAAGTATAATTGGCACGGCAAAGCTGTATAGATTGGCGTGGCACCTGAACAGAAAGGGCTCCCTCTTTTTGACCGCCTCTTTTATACTCTTTCCGCAATATTCACTGCATAAAGATGCGCCGGCTGCTGTCTCTTTAATAATTCTGCATATATTATTTTCATTGCTCGGACGGCAGAGCGGTCTTCCATCGGCATCTAAAACCGATATCTCATATCCAATGATGGCTGAAAAGCTGTCCTGTACCTGCTGCCAAGTAGCTATCTCTAATATGTCTGTTAAAGATTGTGGAGAAGTGATATAATTCATATTATCCTTAGATTAAAAATTGTATTAAGACTACTACAATTTCAGATATTGTTCAAGAAAAAACTAAGACCCTATATAAGAACCTATAGCCGATAGATGAGCTCATTATAATACAAGCAATATTAGTGCCAGATGCTAACATATTGAAATTGTTATAATTCAAAATGGGGGGTTGGGAAAAATTTTTTCTAAAATAGGAAAATAGCGGGATAAAATAGGAAAAATTTTTCTCATGGGTAATTTATGGGACAGTTTAAACTTATTTCAGAATTTAAACCTCGTGGTGACCAGCAGAAGGCAATAGATGGTCTTACGCAGGGGATTTTAGATGACCAAAAACATCAGACACTTCTTGGCGTTACAGGCTCTGGAAAGACCTTCACAATGGCAAATGTTATTGCCAATGTAAATAAACCTACGCTTGTGATTGTTCATAACAAGACCCTTGCAGCACAGCTCTTTAATGAATTTAAGACCTTTTTTCCTGAAAATGCTGTTGAATATTTTGTAAGCTATTATGACTATTACCAGCCAGAGGCATATATACCTCAGACAGATACATATATAGAAAAGGACTCATCAATAAATGATGCGATAGACAGGATGAGGCACTCAGCAACATCATCTTTATTTGAAAGGAATGATGTTATTATTGTTGCCTCTGTGTCCTGCATATACGGCCTCGGCTCTCCAGAGGCATATCACAATATGCTTTTATTTCTTGAACAAGGGATGGAGATAGACAGGGATAAGATATTATCAAAGCTTGTTGAGATACTCTATGAAAGAAATGATATTGACTTTCACCGCGGCACATTCAGGGTAAGGGGAGATATTATGGAGATATTCCCTGCTGCATCTTATGACAACTGCATAAGGGTAGAGATGTTTGGCGATATTGTTGAGGCTATTTATGAGATTGACCCTTTGAGGGGACAGATATTAAAAAGTCTGCCAAAGATTGCAGTTTATCCAAACAGCCACTATGTTACACCAAAGCACAGGCTTGAGCTTGCTATGGAAGGAATCAAGAGGGAGCTGTCTGACAGGATAAAATACTTTGAAGACAGAAACATGCTCGTTGAGGCGCAGAGGATTGACCAGAGAACAAGCTTTGATTTAGAAATGATTAAGGAGATCGGATACTGCCACGGCATAGAAAACTACTCAAGGCATTTAAGCGGCAGAAAAGAGGGCGAGCCTCCGCCGACACTTATTGATTATCTTCCAAAGGATTCCTTGATAATTATAGATGAAAGCCATGTAACTATCCCGCAGATAGGCGGCATGTGGGCAGGCGACAGGTCAAGGAAGAAGAGCCTTGTTGAGTACGGATTTCGCCTCCCATCTGCATATGACAACAGGCCCCTGACCTTTGTGGAGTTTGAGAAGGCTGTAAATCATGTGGTCTATGTATCTGCAACACCAGGGCCTTATGAACTTAAGCAAAGTGAGGAAAAGATTGTAGAGCAGATTATCAGGCCAACAGGATTGATGGACCCAAAGATTACTGTAAAGCCTGCTGCAACACAGGTGGATGACCTTCTTACAGAGATAAAAAAGAGGGTTGAAAAAAAAGAGAGG
>JACRON010000160.1 GCA_016214425.1 Nitrospirota bacterium | reverse complement strand
CTTATTTTCCTTCTTCCTTTCCTCGTTTACAGCATGGGAACGAAGGACTCCTGCTGAAATATCCATGAGCTTCTTCAATATTGCGTCGCCATCGCCCTTTGGAAGATATTCGCCTATCGTCTTCCCTGTAATATCATGTGGAGGCACACACTTTGCTTTAACCTTTCCGCCTCTCCATACCATAAGATGCCTGTAGCTTACACCTGCATAAAATAGTATATCCTCTGTTCCTATCTGGTCGTTTATCTCTCTGATAAGCTCAACTGCCTCATCTGTTGTTATATGGCCTGCACTGTAGTCATCCATGATAAGGCTTGGACTCAATCCTTCAATATCATAAGTGTTATCCTTTGCCTTGAGTGTAACAAGATTGCACCTGTATGCAACATCATCCTTGTCTAATGATATACCGATACTCGCTGCCTCAAGCGGCGACCGCCCTGTGTAATACTTCTTCGGGTCATAGCCGAGGATAGCAAGATTTGTCACATCGCTGCCTGGTGAAAAACTATCTGGCGTTGTCTTTGCCATTCCAACCTCGCCGTTTCTTGCAAGCTCATCCATATTCGGTGTTTTAGCAGCCTGCATAGGCGTCTTATTCCCTAATTCTGCTATGGGGTAATCCCCCATCCCGTCACAAAGTAATATAATGTATTTCATAGCTCCTTTTCCAATTTATAGCAAACGCATTAATTTATGTTAAATAAATCTCCCCTAACCCCTCTTTTCCAAAGAGGGGAACACACCCCTTTATCCCCTCTTAATAGAGGGGAAAGTTTCCCCCTTTGAAAAAGGGGGATTTTCAAATTAATTAAATAACCAGTAAACTTAATCAACTAAGTCAACTTGTCAACGATATTAATACCCCAATACTTTCAGCACCTCTCCTATCTCTGCCTTAACCGTTGTGGGTCTCTGTGATACCTTGATTGCAATATCAGCATCCTTTAGTCCATGGCCTGTTAAGGTGCAGACAATGGTATCGCCATCCTTGAATATTCCTTCGTTATTCTTCTTTATCACACCAGCTATTGATGCTGCTGATGCAGGCTCGCAGAAAACGCCCTCCAACCTTGCAATCATTCTATAGGCCTCCATTATCTCATCATCTGTTACTGAGTCTATCTTGCCTTTTGACTCTTCTGCTGCCTGAACTGCTGGAATCCAGCTTGCAGGATTGCCTATTCTGATTGCAGTTGCAATGGTCCTCGGCTTTTCAACAATCTTGCCAAGGACAATCGGCGCAGCGCCTGCTGCCTGAAAGCCCATCATCTTTGGCAGTGTATTTATCTTTTCTTTTTCCTTATATGTTTTATATCCGCGCCAGTAGGCAGTTATATTCCCTGCATTGCCAACAGGCAGGAAGTGATATGCCGGCGCAAAGCCAAGGTAGTCGCATACTTCAAAGGCACCGCTCTTCTGCCCTTCAATTCTGTATGGATTAATAGAGTTAACAATTGTAATTGGATATTTCTCTGTAATCCCCTTTACAATATTTAATGCCTCATCAAAATTCCCTTCTATCTGTATAACTGATGCACAGTGTATCATTGCCTGTGCAAGTTTTCCCAGTGCAATCTTTCCTTCAGGGATAAGTATAAATGCCTTCATCCCTGCCCTTGCAGCATATGCAGCAGCAGAGGCAGAGGTATTTCCTGTTGATGCGCATATTACAGACTCTGCGCCTTCCTCCTTTGCCTTTGATATGGCAAGGGTCATGCCCCTGTCCTTAAAAGAGCCTGTCGGATTAGCGCCCTCAAATTTTAAATAAATCTCAAGCCCCGGGTTTATTGCCTTTGAAAGATTATTTGCCTTGATAAGGGGCGTATTCCCCTCATTTAATGTAATAACAGGCGTCTTATCTGTAACAGGAAAATATTCCCTGTATTCTTCTATTATACCACGCCAACGCATTTTTATTCTCTTTTCCCCCTCACCCTTCCCTCTCCCCCTAAGGGGAGAGGGTATCATTGTTATTTTCTCTCCCTATGTGGGAGAGGATAACTCTTTTATTTCCTCTCCCCTCTGGGGAGAGGACTAAGGTGAGGGGTTTACACCTCTCCCTCCACCCTTATAAATGCTGTCTTTGCAGAAACAAACGACATCCTATCTATTTCTGTTAAGGCGTCCTGCACATCCTTTTCTTTTGCCACATGCGTCATCATTACAACAGACACAGCGCCGCCCTCTTTCCTTCCCTTTTGAATCATAGAGGCAATGCTGATATTATGTTCGCCCAATACGCCAGATATCTTTGAGAGGACACCCGGGTTGTCCATTGCCATAAACCGGAGATAAAAGGGGCACACAATCTCATCCATCTTTTTTATCTTCAGTTCCTTCCTCTCATTAAGCTGAAATGAAGGTGAAGGCACCCTTCCTATGGAATTGTTTATTATATTCCTTGCTATCTCTATAATATCGCTCACAACAGCGCTTCCAGTAGGCATATCGCCTGCGCCCCTGCCATAGAACATGGTCTCGCCAACTGCATCGCCTGCAATATAGATGGCATTGAATACGCCTTCAACCGTGGATATGAGATATTCATTCGGCACCATTGTTGGATGCACACGAACCTCTATCTCTCCATTGTCCATCTTTGAAATGGCAAGCAGCTTTATCTTATAACCAAACTCCTTTGCATACTCTATGTCAAGCGGCGTTACCTTTGTAATGCCCTCTGTATATATATTATCAAATTTTACAGGAGTGCCAAAGGCCAAAGTTGTAAGTATAGCAAGCTTGTGCGCTGAATCTATGCCCTCTATATCAAATGTCGGGTCAGCCTCTGCATAGCCGAGCCTCTGCGCCTCAGACAGCACATCTGAAAACGCCTTTCCTTCATTTGTCATCTTTGAAAGTATGTAATTTGAAGTGCCATTGATAATGCCATATATAGAAAGTATTTTATTTGCTGCAAGCCCCTCTTTTAATACACGGATAATCGGGATACCGCCGCCGACACTCCCTTCAAAGCCAATATCAACGCCTTTTGATGCTGCAGCCTTATAAATCTCCTCGCCATGCACAGCAAGGAGCGCCTTGTTTGCAGTAACAACATTCTTGCCATTCTCTATCGCCTTTAGGATAAATTTCTTTGCAGGCTCGTATCCGCCAATCAGCTCTATTACAATATCTATATCAGGGTCATTTAATATATCCTCTGCCTTTTCTGTTAGCACACCCTTCTCAAGTTTTACCCCTCTGTCCTTTTTGATATCAAGGTCTGCAATCCTCTTTAAAACAACAGGTGCGCCTAGCCGCCTCCTTATTATCTCGGCATTATTTATTAGTATCTTTGCTGTTCCTGGGCCTATTGTGCCAAAGCCG
>JACRON010000159.1 GCA_016214425.1 Nitrospirota bacterium | reverse complement strand
GAGGTGAGCCAGCCTTTAACAGGCCATATAGAAGGGGTGGAGGCCCACATAGAGCTCTTTTCTTTCATAAAGTCTGAAAGCTCCTGGAAGCTTAGCTCCTGTTTTAAGGCATCAGATTTCAGCCTGGTCATTTCATCATGCATCTTTGACAATGCCTCTTCATGCATCTTTTCGTCAGCAGAGGCAAGGCTGCTGCCAACCTCTACTTCTTTCTGGCCGCCAAGACCAAGTACCTGTGTATTATTATTCTTTTTATCAGCAGTATCCAAATTTGTAATCACCCTTAATTTTGTATCCATTTCATTCAGCCGGGACATCTGCTTTTTTAACTCATCTACAGTAGAGGCAAAAGTCTGTATCTGCAGCTTCTGGGATTTTGTAACCTTTCTTAAGGATTCAAGCTCCCATACCTTGCCAGCCATTACAATATAACTCCCACCCATGAAAAGAAAAAGGGTCACTAAAAAGACAGCAGAGGCTATCATAATATTTAATGCCCGTTTAGTAAGTATAAATCTATAAGGCTTGTCTTTGGGATTAGGCAGTATTAGAATAGTATATGACCTTTTTAGTTTCATTAAAGCAAGACCCCCTTTATGGATTATCCACAGATACTACCCCAATTATTCAAGATGCTAAATTAACTAAATACCATACTAAAGCCTTTTTGTCAAGTATTTTTTCCCTCAGAAGTCCTTGGTATATATGGATTATTAAGCGGGCATAATTCGCATATTGGTTTCTTCTTACAAAAATCCTTTGCTGTCTTTACTATCAGGGCATGATATTCATTATATAATTCAGTATCTTCTGCCAGATTATCCATAAATAACCTCTGAAGGAAATGGTAGTCCATACCATCTGTAATTATATTGTGCCTTGATAGTATCCTTTTAGTATAGGCATCTATAACAAAAATCGGATAATTTCCAGCATAAAGCAGGATTGAATCTGCTGTCTCAGGCCCTATGCCTTTAATTTTTAAAAGCTTTTCCCTCAAGTCTGCCAAATTGGTCTTAAACATTCTTTCAAGGCTTCCATTGTATTCATTAAATAAAAAATTCAGAAATTCTATTAACCTTTTTGCCTTGATATTATAATAACCCGAAGGCCTGATTAATCTTGTTAATCTTGGCAATGGAAGGGAATGCAGGGCATCAGGCATCATATAACCTTCTTTTTTAAGATTATCTATTGCCTTTGCTACATTTGACCAGGAAGTATTCTGTGTCAGGATGGCGCCTACTATTACCTCAAAGGGGGTCTCTCCAGGCCACCAGTGCTGTGGCCCGAATTCACGATACAATATTTTGTATATATCAAGGAGTGATTTTCTTAATGACCCTTTGTTACTTCTTTTACCCACTTAATATAATCCTTTGAACCTTTTATTATTGGTAATGCAATTACCTCTGGAACAGTATAACTGTGAAGGGATTTAACCCGTTTAATTATTTTATCAATCAGTTTCTTTCTGGTTTTGATTATCATTAAAGCCTCTTTTTCATTACAAACCTTGTCCTGCCAATAAAAAATAGACTCTACCTGAGGTATAATATTTGCACATGCAATAAGCTTCTCTTCAACAAGTGTATTTCCTATCTTCCTTGCCTCATCTATGGTAGGGGCAGTAACAAGTATAACAACTGTATCAGACAATTAGAATGCCTCCATCATTTTTTACACCCTCTCCTTCATTACAGTAGGTGTTATGAAAATCAGCAATTCATTCTGCTCGTCAATTATCCCCTGTTTTTTGAACAGCCAGCCGAGGATAGGTATCTTTGAAAGAAACGGTACACCCGCCTCTGAATCCTGCACCTCTTTTGTATAGATGCCGCCGATTACTATAGTATCGCCGTTTCTTATTATCATATCAGTAGTAGCATTCTTTTTAATTATCGTTGGAATATTGTCCACCTGCCTTGTCCAGTCAGGCTCTGCCTTTTCTGCCTTTATATTCATTACAATCTGATCATCTGATGTAATATGCGGTGTTACTGTAAGGGATAGGGATGCATTAATAATCCTTATCTCTGTAGTGGTCACCCCTGATACTGTTGTAAGAACCTTTATAGGTATATCCCTTCCGCTTGATATCTTTGCCTCTTTATTATCCAGTGTCAATATCTTTGGATTTGAGAGGATCTTGCCCTTGCCTGTGATCTCCATTGCTGATAATTGCAGGTCAAGGCCAAGGTTGTTTTTTACCAGAGAAAATCCGATGGCACCGCCGCTTCCAAGGCCTACTGCTGCGGGAAGATTTACCAGAAATCCTGTGCCTCCTATGCCAATGCCGCCTGTTAAAGGCGTATATGTTGTGTCAGTAGAAGCCGCTTTTGTCCCACCGCCTGAAAGCAGGTAATTTCCAGTAGTCCTGCCTCTTGAGGTAATATTCCCCGAATAATCACCGCCCCACTGGACACCAAGCTCGCGGGAAAAGCCTGACCTTGCCTCAACAATCCTCGCCTCAATCATAACCTGCGGCGTCTTCGTATCAAGGCTCTTAATAAGATTGCTAATCCTTGCCACATTTTCTGCCACATCCTTTACAATTATTGCATTTGTCCTCTGGTCTATTGTAATCTTCCCCTTGCTGCTCAACATATTTTTCAGGCTTTCTGACACCTCTTTGGCATTTGCAAAATCTACAGGTATCTTCTTTGTAACAAGCCCCTCCTCGCCCTCTCCAAATGGCGAGGCAACAATCATCATAATATTTCCTTCACGGTTATAGGTAAGATTACTTATCCTAAGTATTGTGTCAATGGCATCCATTAACTTTACTTTATTAAAACTTAAGGTAAGCTTTCCTGATATCTTTTCGCTGATTATTATATTCAGATTGTTTTCCTGTCCGAGCGCCCTTAAGACATCCTTTAAATCTGCATCCCTGAACTCCATTGAGTATAAGGGCTCTGCTGCCTTTTTTGCACCTGCATCCTGCTTCTCCTTTTCTATTGAGATCGCCTTTTCATCTTCTCCATAAGCCACAGGTAAGAAAAGGAATAGAATAAGCAAAACAATCTTGAGAACAAATTTTGTTGTATCCATAATACTCTCCTAACTAAGGAGTTGATGAAAATTTTTCCACCATCAGCTCTATCCTCTCATCCCCGTCTGACAATATTACCCTATCCTCTAAAATCTCAACAAGCCTTTTGCCGGCAATAGCATCCCCTTTTCTCATTATCCTGTTATTTATTATGGCAACACCACTGCCCTTTCTGTGTATCACCCCATTTAAGGTCATTCCGTCTATTTTTGATGCCCCTTCCTTACCCTTTTGCACGCCTGGCATAAAAAATGGGTCGCTTCCCCATTTATAGCGCGATTCGTTCTTTTCCAGTCCATTCAGATTTACATCTAAAAGAGAATTATCCACTTTTTTTTCAGAGACAGCAATAGCATCTTTCTCAAAGGCAATAAATATCAAAGCAGTTATCAAAAGAATTTTAATAATTCCATTCATATTTTATTCTTTCACAATATAGGTAACAGCATCAATCCTTGCAGCAGCCTGGGGGCTTATAGAAGGGTTGGATTCAATCTTTATATCATTTATTACCACGCCCCTCGGAAGCTCCTCAAGGGTCTTTATATATTCGCCAAGCTGCTGATACCTTGCCTTCAAATCTATGCTGAGTTTTAACTCAAAATATCTTCCTTTATCCTCAACAAGGACAGGTTTGATTGCAATAAAGTCTACCTTTGAAAGCCTTGCCAGTCTTGTGAATTCCTCCAATAAAGAAGAGAGTTTGCTTGCATCGCCTCTGAATTCCCTTTTGCCAGATACTGCAGGTTCTGTTGCCCTTTTCTTTAACTCATTTATCTTGGCTGCTGCTTCTGAAATCTGGACACTAAAAGCCTTAATCTCATTATTTGTTGCTGCAATCTCATCACGCAGTATGCTGTATTCCTTGGCCTTTGAAAGATACATCATCTGATAAAACACAAAATAGAACAAAAAGGCCGCTGTGCCAGCTATTATCAGTTTTTCTCTTAAACTCAGTTTTGAAATATCCCATTTTAACATATATACATTTTCCATAAATTATGATGCCTTTTTAAAACCTGCGATTATATCAAAACTTATTACTGTCCTTCCTGACATCTCAGACTGCTGGGCGTAATTAAGGCTTACATTTGTAAATGAATCAGATCTCTCAATTGCAGCAATGAAATTTGTCAGATCAGCATGGCTTGATGCATTGCCTGCTAAGTGTATCTCCTTTATCTCCGAATCCTTCTTTTTTCTGCTCTCAATTGTAGTAAGATAGATATCAGCAGAAACGAGAAAGCTGACCTCCCTCAACACAGGCGACCATATTATTTTATCTTTGACTGCATCTTTTATATTCAGCGCCTCAAAACCTTTATCCTTTGCGCCCCCGGTCTTTGCAGTAAGACTGTTTATTTCTGAGAGCATCACTGTAAGTTCTTTACTTATATTATCCTTTTTAATGGTGAGCTGGTTTTTCTCGGCCTTCAGCGCTCTAACCTTATAAAACAGGGCGCCGTAGAACACACCAAAAATAACAAATACACCTGTTACTCCCAGAGCAACTATAATCTCTTTTGACAGCCTCCCCCTTTTTTCTAATTCAGCAGGTATCAGATTTATATAATCCTTCAT
>JACRON010000158.1 GCA_016214425.1 Nitrospirota bacterium | reverse complement strand
CTTCATGTTAATCCTTATTATTATCCCCTCACCCTTCCCTCTCCCCAAAGGGGAGAGGGTCTTTCTTTTATTTCCTCTCCCCACTGGGGAGAGGACTAAGGTGAGGGGGTTAAAATATAATTTCCCCTTTCATTACATCAACAACACCAAGGTCTGTAACCCTTAGCTCCGGAATCACTGGCAGGGATAGAAAGGAAAGGGTTATAAATGGGTGTTCTGTTTTTGCTCCAAGCCTCTTTGCAATCCTCTCCAATTTATCAAGACCGTCTGCCACAGACTTTGCGCTTTTATCAGACATCAGGCCTGCTATTGGAAGCGGGAGCTCGCAGAGCGCCCTTCCGTCTTTTACAATTACAAGGCCGCCCTTCATGGCAATTATGCGGTTTATTGCAACAGCCATATCTTTATCACTCCCGCCAACAGAGATGATATTGTGAGAATCATGTGCAATGCTTGTTGCAATGGCGCCATTCTTTAATCCAATGCCCTTTACAAATCCGCAGCCAATATTGCCGGATGCCTTATGCCTGTCAACCACTGCTATCTTTAGTATATCCCTCTTTGCATCAGATACAGCCATCCCATTTTTTATCTTTGGCTTTAACCTCAGCCACCTTGTCAAAATTTCATTCGGTATCAAGCCGATTACATTAATCTTATCCTTTGCCTTAATCAATAAATCTTTTTCATCAACAAACTTTGCCTTAACTGAATTGATTATATTGAAGGGAGGCAATAGTTTTTTATTAAAGTTAATTCTATATTCTCCGTCTTTATACACAACCATGCCATCCTTTATTACAGCCTGAGCCTCAAAATTCTTCAGGTCTTTTACCAAAACCATATCTGCTTTATACCCCGGCGCAATAGCGCCGATTCTTTTAAGGCTAAAATATCTTGCTGTATTCAAGGTTGCCATTCTTACTGCCATAACAGGGTCTATGCCAAGTTTAACAGCCTTTCTCAATATCCTGTTTATGTGTCCATCTCTGATTAATTCTGTTGGCAGAAGATCATCAGATACAAAGGAGACATTGTTTGATGAATGTTTATTAACAAGCGGAATAAGGCTCTTTAAATCCTTTGCAATGCTCCCCTCTCTAATCATTAACTGCATACCGAGGCTTAACTTTTCTTTTCCCTCATTGATATTTGTTGCCTCATGGTCAGATGCAGGCCCTGCTGCAATGTATGCAGAAAGATTCTTGCCTGATAAAAGCGGCGCATGACCGTCTATTATCCTGCCTTCTGCTGCTGTGATTTTTTCTAATATTGCCTCTTTGCCATTAACAACATCAGAAAAATCCATTACCTCTGCAAGACCGATTACACCTTTTAATCTTAGAAGTTTTTTAATATCAGAGGCAGTTATCATATAACCATAAGTCTCAAGATTTGATGCAGGAACGCAGGAAGGCGCCATGATATAAAAATCAACTATCAACCTTTCTGTTTCATTCAGGATATATTTAATGCCGGCAATGCCAGCCACATTTGCAATCTCATGCGGGTCAATCACAACTGCGGTTGTGCCATTTGATAGACATAGCTTCGCAAATTCCAAAGGTGAGAGCATCGTGCTCTCAAGATGGATATGGCCGTCAATAAAACCTGGCAGGAGATAACAGCCTTTAGCATCTATAATCTTTTTGCCATTGTAACTGCCTATGCCTGCAATGGTGTCTTTATAGATTGCTGCATCTGCCCTGATAATTCTGCCGTTAAAGAGGTCAACTATCTTAGAATTTTTTATAACAAGGTCTGCAGAAATATCACCTCGTGCAGCAGCAGTAAGATTCTTTAAAAAATTAACCCTGTTCATATTCTTAGTATATAATATAATTGAGCTATATTCCAGAGAATTGGAATCATAAATTTTAATTGACAAATCCAGTAAAAGTATTAAAATTTGATAAGGAGGACTAAAATAGGAATAATGGAGGAAAAAAGAAAGGAGATGAAAAAGGAGTTTTTGGCATTGACGCCTGCCCAGAGAATTAAAGAGGTTGAGTTCCTTTTTAACGAGTTTGTCAAGCTCAGGGCAAAGAGGGAGGGAATAACCGAAGGTGAAGCCTATCTTAGGTACGCTTATAAGGATAAAAAGCTTGCAGGGCTTATAAAACCGAGAAAGCAGAAAAGAGAAAAAGAGGATAAAGACCAGTTAATCAAAAAGAAGGAGAACAAACGCTGATCTTCAAATTGCGCGGCTGTCTCCTTAAATGCCTTGAGAATCTGCGGATCAAAATGCTCAGGCATCGTTCTTTTATCACCTTCTGTAATTATTCTAAACGCCTTTTCATGCTCAAAGGGCGGCTTGTAAGGCCTCTTGCTTCTTAATGCATCATACTGGTCTACGATGTTCATTATTCGGCCTTCTATCGGAATATCCTCGCCTTTAAGCCCCCTTGGATAACCTGTTCCATCCCATCTTTCATGATGCGTTCCTGCAATCTTCTCTGCCATTTGGACAATATTTGACGGAGAGCCGTGAAGTATCTTCTCGCCAATGGATGAATGGGTCTTCATTAGCGCAAACTCTTCTAAAGTAAGCTTTCCGGGTTTAAGGATTATATCAGAAGGTATGCCTACCTTTCCTATATCATGCATGGGGCTTGCATAGTAAATCGTGCTGATATCATCCTCTTGCCAACCCAACCATTTTGATAGAATCGTGCAGTAGTGCCCGGTCCTTTTAATATGCAACGATGTCTCTTCATCCCTGTATTCTGCAACCCTTGTCAATCTATGAATTGTATCAATATAACCCTCCTTTAGTTTTGCGCTTGATTCTTTCAGTTGTTCGTTTGCCTTGCTGAGCTGCTGGAGAGTCCGCTTTAACTGCAGTGTCCTCTCCTCAACCCTCGTCTCAAGGAGTTTATTGTGCCCTTTTAGAAAATCCTCAAACTCTTTTATCTTTAAAATATTTCTTGTCCTTACCATAAGCTCTGCAGAATCAACAGGCTTTGTAAGAAAATCATTAGCGCCAACCTCAAGCCCTTTTAATCTTGAATCCCTGTCTGATAGGGCAGTAACCAAAACAATGGGAATATGCTGTGTATCCGGAGCATCTTTAAGTTTTTTACACACCTCATATCCATTCATCAAGGGCATCATAATATCAAGAAGTATTAAATCAGGGAGGAGTTTTTTTGCCTTTTCCAACCCCTCTACCCCGTTTCTTGCTGTCTCAAAGGTATAACCCTGATTCCTCAGCATTGCGCCAAAGAGCCTGATATTCATCTCCTCATCGTCAACTATAAGGAGTTTTTGTTTTTTATTCTCTTCCACGGCATTATCCTCCTGTAAATCTTTTCACTAAAGAAACAAAAGAAGTTAATGAGTTGTAAGCAGCTTCAGAAATTTTATGGTTCTTATGACCCGCATCAGGTTGAAAAAACGAAGATATTAAGAAGCGCAAATAATCATCAATATAATAAGTTTATCAAATATTTCCAATCTGTCAACCCCATAGAATCCCAAAAAATAGACATAAGCTATATGACTCCTTGTATTATCTATCATAAGGAATTTTTATTCATTGACTGCCATCTCTGTTTATTGATATAATTTATTAAAGTTTTCGCTGGGGGAGCCGAAATGGCTGAGAGCCCCTACACCTATTCATAGATGTAGGGGCAACCCTTTGAACCTGAACTGGATAATACCAGCGGAGGGAAGCGGCAGAAGGTTTGTAATCTTTATAGCCGTAAACCATGCTGGTATACGGCTTTTTTGTTTTGATAATACCCCTCACCCTGCCCTCTCCCCAAAGGGGAGAGGGGGAAAATACGGGAAGGGATCTTTGCGGGTTCAGGTTTGCAACCTGAACCCAAATGTTTCGGAGCAGGTTACAAACCTGCTCCTGCAATAACATTGATTTGTAAAATCCCTCCTAACCTCCCTTTTCCAAAGGGAGGAATTTCCCCTCTATCAAGAGGGGATTAAGGGGTGTGTCCTCCCTCTTTGGCAAAGAGGGGTAAGGGGAGATTTTTACAATTATGTTTATTTAATTATGCAGATTACAGAAAACATAATCAACTTAGAAAAGATTGAAGAGGCAATAAAG
>JACRON010000157.1 GCA_016214425.1 Nitrospirota bacterium | reverse complement strand
TCTCATTGATATTAAAGCAGATGATAAAAGGAAAAGGGATTGAGCTGCTCGGCCCTGTGCCAGCGCCTGTTTCAAGGATTAGGGGAAAGCACAGACAGGTCATGCTTATTAAGGCAAAGGAAATAAGTTTAATCAGAAAAATCCTGATTGTCAGCCTTGAAAAATTAAAAAATAAGACCTCCCTTTCAGGCATTGATATTGAGATTGATGTTGACCCGCAGTAGGGGCGATTTATGGAGTAATTCTACTGCCGAAATATTGATAAAGTTCAGCAGCATACTCTTTTTTGACCTCAGAAAAGTCAAGACCAAAATGAAATATGCTGCCGAAAAGTCAGCGAACCTAAGCCTGTTTGGAGCTATTGCTTATGAGTTCATAAGTAAGAATGCAAAAACTTATCAAATCTCCCCTAACCCCTCTTTGCTAAAGAGGGGGAAAAAATCACTCCCCCTTTGAAAAAGGGGGACACAGGGGGATTTTATAAATATCAAGTTCAATGTAGTCATACTAATGTTCTTCTTGATAAGTGAAGCAACAAAGTACTTACGTCTCTTTCTCAGCTTTAGCAGAATCAGCAGCAATAAAAGCAATATCATGCTTAACCCTTCGCCTTTTGCCTTTGGCCCTTTGCCATTATCATCCTTCACAAACCCGCAGCCACCACCGCCGCCAGACCCTCCTCCTGAATCACCGCCCCCACCGCTTGATGTTGTTGCACTTGCAAAAGCTGATTGTAAAGACTCATTTCCTGCTGCATCAACGGCTGAAACTGAATAAGTATAGGTCGTTGAAACGCTAAGACCCGTATCTGAATAGGAAGTTGTTGGTGAAGTAGCGATTTGAGTTGAGGGAGTGCAGGAGGAGCCTGTGCAGCGGTAGATTCTGTAGCCAGTAACCCCTACATTATCAGTGGAAGCTGACCAAGAAAGATTGATTTGGCTGCTGCTAACAGCCTGTGCTGAAAGTCCAGTGGGAACAGTTGGCGCCTGAGTGTCACCGCCGCCGCCACCTGTATCTTCTACTATCATATCATCCAGCCATATCTCAAACCCAGGGTTAGCACCTCCGCCTCCGTGGTCATCATAGTTATAGTGCGGACTCGCCTCTGAAAAAATACTTGATGCATTTGTTAGTGTCTTTAAAGTTCCACAACCTTGTAGATTAGTATCTATAATCTCTTTTTCCTGAGGCCAGTCCTCTCTCTGAACCCATAATCTCATTCTCCCATTAGTGGCATGAGCATAAATATATAATTTGTGTTTGTACCAATAACCTCTTTCTATATAAACAGGACTACTCGTATTTATGTTCTGTGTCCAGCTCAAACCATCACAACTATTATATTGTCTCCAGCTCCCTCCGTTTGCCCAATGTGCAGCAAAATTCATAATGACAGGTGTAGTTGCGCAGCGACTGCCTCCAGAGCAAATAGGTGGATTGGGAATGCTCCATGCTTCATCAAACCATGCTGGCCCCACTACTATTCTATCCTCGTAGGATCCGCGTATCTCTGGACCTTTACCAGCCCCGCTTTCCCAAAGATTATTACTGCCATACTTCTGCCAGAATGTGAAGTAAAGTTCTTTCCCTTGTCCCACTGAAAAAACAGCCGGCCCCCTGGCACAGGCTGCTATATCACCTGTGGGTGGTTTAATGTGATAGGCAAAATTGTCTGCTGAACCAGGGCGATGATCAGTCTGATCAACTGAAACATCCCCTGTGGCGTCACAGGGATCCCCTGGGATGAATAAAGGAGCAATAGAACCGAATGTGCCGCTGCTAAAATCTTCGCTAAACAAAACTGCTGCATGAACATTAGATTGGAGAATGGATAATAAAATGAGTATTGTAATAAAAGGTGTTACAGAAGCACCAATCACTACTTTTTTTACTTTTCTGAACACATCCATCTTGAACCTCCTTACAAGACTTATACAGTATTTTTTTTAATACTTGTGGTTGAAAAACAACAAAAAAGCCGCCAAAAGAATTGTTTCCTGATTTTATTTCAGGAACAAGCTTCTGGCGGCCCGACTAGCTTAAAGACAGTGGATAGTGAACAGTGAATAGATGTTAGTGAAGCAATCACTTCTTTTTAACTATTCACTAAATACTGCCTTTTTAGCTTCGTTGCTCTGCGTCCCTGCCTTTCAGCAGGTTTGCTCTGAGCAGAAGAAGTGTTTATTGCTAAATCTTTGGAATAATCTAATACTATAACTGATATATTAAATCTGAGCAATAAGTGTCCCTTTATGTTGCTCCTCTGCAAGGGCTAATTCAAGAAGGCAATTGGCTGCCTTAACCACCTTAGCAGCGCCTCATGGCTGAAAATATATCTCACCACATCCATTGCACACCTATGCCTTTATACCTGAAAAGTCTAATCTTTGTCCCTTCTCTCTCAAATTCCTGAGAAATATATCTTTTCTCCAATGTGCCACCACAGTCTGAACAGGGCTGTTCCATTAATCCCTTTGGCTCTTTCATGGCGACTTCCTTCTTTTAGTTGGACTGATCCGCCATGGCCTCATTCTTCACCTATCTTTCAGTGGTAAAAATATAACCTGATTCTCTAATTCCTCAATTCTTCCCAAATTACAAATACCCTGAAGATTTCTAACACATAACCCTATTGAAACTCGTAAAGGGTGCGCATATATTATTCCTCTGAAAGGAGTATTGTTCCGTTGCCGTTTTGCCGCTTCAGATAGAAGATCATCATCAAAGGTAAAAAGAACCCTTTGAAGTTCATATGCTCTGTCTAATAATTCAGGGTCTGATTTACCGACCATTTTATCTTCCTGAACTGTTATAACATCAATCCCCTTTGTTCTAAGCGCAAGAGTAATCGCTTTTGGAATATGTTCATCCATATATAAAGGGGTCGGCACTAAATAAGTCCTTTAGCCTTCAATTTAAGCACTATTGCTGAATGTCCTGTTGTTTGGTATAGTTTGTCTACATGCTCTAACCTTCGCTCAATATCTTTATCAAGGTCTTCCTGATGGTCTGCATAATAAGCTAAAGCCGAATATATCTGGCCAAGAGTCAGATATGGGTGCTGAAAATGCAGCTCCTCAGCGCTCCAACCATAGGCTATCTTCTCTATAGCCAATTCAATCACTTTCATAGTTGTTCCAGAAATAATAGGAACACCCTCTTCATTAAGGGAAACATGTTCATAGCCTGTCTGCACTGTTGGCATTTTAATCGCCTCCTTATGGTATTAATCTTGATGTAATTTTACCTAAAATCTTCCATAAAAACAATATAATTAGTCCTTTTTCTAAGATATGCCGCTTTCTACATACCTACTTACCTTCTTCCTCCTAACTCAAGACCACTCTTCTCTTAACGTGCACCCTTCTTGCTATAGCTATCCCAGCCAATGTTATAATCAGTATTATTGCAAATGATAACCCTTCGTCTTTAGCCCTTTGCCATTTGCCATTTGTGTCTTTAATATACCCGCATCCGCTTCCGCCAGAGGCAGAGGCATCGCCGCCACTGCCACCTCCACCTGATGATGGTGGAGGTGGAGTATCGCCGCCGCCGTCTGGCGTTGGTGTAGGGGGTAATGATGTGTCTGCGCCCATGTCATAGCCATCGCTTGCCGCTTTATAGCCGGGGCTGTTAGGCTGAAGCGTGAAATCCTTATTTGCATAATCCTTGAATATCGGGGCTTGTTGAATATTGCCTGTCCCTGTTAATGGCGCTGTTGCTGTAGTATAATAATTACCGAGGACTCGTATGGGAGAACTAAAACTTGATGAATAAATAAGGTTATGGTCAAAGGTCGACAATTGTGTTATGGATAATCTGATTATTATCGGAGACCAATCTATCACAGGAGGCGCTCTCCTCAAAGATTTGTATCCCCGTAGTTGAGTCGCGGATGATATTATTTCTGATGATAGAGTCTGATTTTGAATATTTCAATCCCATATCGGTTTGATTGTAAATCAAATTATTTTCAATAATGGTAATTGCGCCATTATCCAGACTATGCTTGTAATAAATTCCGCTGCGTGTTGAGGATATTTCATTATTTCTTATTATAAGATTACCTGCTCTAAAAATAATAATCCCCGCGGCATTTCCGCTTGTCCCTAAATATCTTCTGAAGATATTATTTTCAATCGTTATATCTGCACCATCGTCAATGTATATATGACCGCTATTATCACTCGAAACAAAATCTTCAAAAACAGAATTTTTTATCACAATATTTGTGGCATAAGAATCATAGGCTAAAAAAATGCCCGCGGTGGAGCCTCGCCTAATCGTCAGCCCATCAAGAGTTATATAATGATGACCGTCAATGTCAAATATAGGCACTCTCCCGCTTGCCGATGTAAATCCTCCGTCAATAATCGGAGTCTCTCCCGAATAATTTTTTATAGTTATCGGATTTCCAGCGGTTCCAGAATTTCCCTCAAACCTGTTATATAAATTTCTATTATTGGCGCCTGTATAAGTGCCTCCTCTTAAATAAGCTATATCTCCTGCCACAAGTGTCTGTACCGCTTTTCTTAAAGTAAGCCACGGCTGAGTGATTGTCCCCGAATTTGCATCACTCCCATCTGTCGCTATATAATACTCCGCCGCATTTGCAGATAGACTGCTAAACAGCAGTATTGCTAAAGACAACAGATAAACGCTAATCTTTATTTGTTGCGTCATGGTAAAAACCTCCGCATCATCCCGCCCCTTTTTATTAAATAAAATATTGTCGGCATAATAATCAACATCATTGCAAATGCCACCATATCGCCATTAGCCTTTAGCCCTTTGCCATCATTCTTCACAAACCCGCAGCCACCGCCGCCTGAACCTCCTCCTGAGTCGCCGCCACTGCCTGAACCACTGCCACCTGATGAGGTTAGATTGACAACAAGTGCATCTGTTCCGGTTTTGCCATCCCCATCTGTGGCTGTAACTGTTATGATGTTCTGGCCGCTCTGTAAGGGTACATT
>JACRON010000156.1 GCA_016214425.1 Nitrospirota bacterium | reverse complement strand
TCATATAGACCCTTGAATCCTTGACCCCCCTTGAAATAATTATACAAATATAGGTGAGTAGGGTAAGGTTGTAGGCACGAATTTATTCGTGCAAAGGGCACGGTTAAAACCGTGCCTACAAAAGTCTAAGCTTCATGGAAGGGAGGGCAATATCATGGCAAAGGTTGGCACAATAGTAACAACACCCATAAGAGTTGATTATATGAATGGCGATTATAACAAGGCATACGACATTCTTGCAAAGGAAAAGATTGCAATGGTGTACAAGGCAGTCGCATCTGTTGAGCCCTATCATGCAACAATACATGTAAATCCAGAGGATGGAGAAAAGGCAAAACAACTGCTTACAAAGGCAGGGATTAAATGGCATCCGCCAACGCCATTTTATTGATACCGCAATAAAGATACCTTGTTTTTTGATTTGTTGATAAGCACAATAAATAAAGTTATTAGAAAAGCATTATGATAAAAGAAGAAATAAGAGAATCGCTTCTTCATGCCTTAGGGCAAACCAATTTTTCTATAAACGGAGAAGATTACAGCCTCTACAGCGCTGTAGAATCCCTTTCTAAGCTTGAGCAAAAGGAGAGAGGAGAAGTCTTGAAGCATGGCAATTTACTTGCCAAGACAGATACCGGGCTTGCCTTTCACTTTTTTCTGACAGCGCCTGAACTTTTAAAAGAGATAGAAATAAGCCAGCTTCCTTTCTGGGTTAATAAAAGAATAGAACATTATGATAAAGGCACGAAGGATGCAGGAAGCAGGATATTATTCAATAGCGGCCTTGAATTTAAAAAGGTTGAAGGAATCCTTAAACTTTATGAGCATGCCCTTGGAAACGGGCTCGTGGTATGCGAGGGCGAGGAGACCTATACAGATACGCTTAACATATTCTTGCCTTCAAGCATTAATATATCAGATGATGACAATCTAAATCTCAAGGCTTATAAGGCAATTATTGCGCATAAGTACGGCCAGGTAAAATACGGCACATTCAGGTTCAGCCTTGACGAAATTAAGAAGGATTTACAAAGGCTGAAAAAGAGATATGATTCTGATATTAAAAAAGGCCTCTCTGACTTTGAAAACTTCTTTAACCTTTTTCCTGACAGGGAGCTTGCGCTTGATATTTTTATGATGCTGGAAAACCTACGTGTGGAGAGGATCCTCTCAAGGGAATTTAAGGGACTTGCAAGGGATATGGAGTTGTTTAAGAGGAATGCCCTGAAGGAGCAGGAGGATATTAACAGCCTTCCCCCAAAGAGGAGGGCAATAGAGGGGCTCTTTAGATGCCTGATGGATTATAATAACAACCTAAATTTGATAGTTAATATTTCTGTATTAGACGAGATACTGCCGATTGCAAAAGAGGCTGTATGTGCAATGAACTCTTCTTCAACAGATTCTGCAAGCGCCACAATTAAGATTTATGAGATAATTGATAATAATATCTCTGGTTCATATATAAAGTTAAATCCGTTCTTTTATTATGGAACTATCAAGATAGAAAAGATTACAGAGGCGCAGGAATTTATTAATAAGACAGTGAAGGAAGTGATAAAAGAGGTTAAAGAGGAGAATGAAAAAAAGGCAAAATCAAATTTTTTAAATGAACAGGATGACAAACTTAAACTCAAAAACATCGGATGGGATATACAGGGTGAAAAAGAGTTCACAGAAGAGATGCGCGCCTTTGAAAAGGCAGGCCAGAGATTTAAGGCAAGATTTCAGGGCCCTGCGACTGATGCGAATATAGATGCTGTAATTGAAAAGGGGCCAAATGTATTTATATATGATGAATGGGATGTTAAGAGATGGAGATATAGAAAAGAATGGTGCGCAGTAAGAGAGAGTATAGTTCAGGAGGGGAATAAAAAGATTGTTGAGGATATTCAGACGAAGCACGCACATCTGATATCTTCCATCAGAAAACAGTTTGAGGCAATGAGGGATGAGACAAAGAGGCTGCGCAAACAGAGGTTCGGAGATGAGATTGATATTGATGCAGTAATAGAGATGGTAGTTGATATAAAGGCAGGCTCAGCGCCGTCAGACGACCTTTACATAAACACACAAAAAGACAGGCGGGATATTGCCACAGCATTGCTTGTTGATATCAGCGGCTCAACAAATGGATGGGTCATTGATACAGAGAAGGCGGCAATGGTTCTTTTTTCAGAGGCGCTAAATGGCATCAAGGATAAGTATGCAATCTATGCTTTTTCAAGCAGGACAAGGGCGAATTGCAGCTTTTATGTTGTAAAGGATTTTGATGAAAAATACAACGACGCAGTTAAGAAGCGGATTGCAGGCCTTAATTCAGGCGACTATACAAGGATGGGAGCGCCTATAAGGCACCTTACCCAGATTTTGGAAAAGATTGAGGCAAGAAAAAAACTTATGATTACTCTCAGTGATGGAAAGCCAGAGGATTATGATGAATATAAGGGCGAGTATGGCATTGAAGATACAAGGATGGCATTGACAGAGGCAAAGGCAAAAGGCATCACCCCTTTTTGCATTACAATTGATAAAGAGGGTGAAAATTATCTTCCGCGTATGTATGGCGAGGCGAACTATACAATCATAGATGAAATTGAGAAACTGCCTTCAAGGCTGCCGCAGATTTATAAAAAACTGACAGCGTAGAAGTATGAAGAGGTGAAATAAAAAACCATGAAAGACGCAGAAAAAAAGAAAATAGAAATAACAGAGATAGACAGGCTCTTTGTGGATGACAAGGATGCAAAGTTTTGGAAAACAGAAGGAGCAAAGCATAATAACCTGTTCTGGGTTAGGGCAATGGTGTCAAGAAAAAGGGAGCCTGCGCCTGTTGAAGATGAGGATGTTCTGTTTCCAAAGAATGCTGAGGAGAAGATTAAGAACTATAAGGCAAGGGCAGACCTTTACAGATTTCTGTCAGATGGGTATAATGAACCGACTGAGGAGCTTACAAAGGCTATTTTAGACGGTTCTTTCTGCAATCAGCTTGCAGATTTCTTTAATGATTTTAAAAGCAATAAAAGGATGGATGACGGAAGAGGCTCTATTTGCAGCATGAAGGATAGAAAATTTGCTTCAACATTTGATGGATTAAAAAAAGAATATTGCAGAAATATATATGATACAAACCTCCCATTTGTATCTCCTTATGAATCGGTTTATCGCGGAGAGAGGCAGGTTATGGGCATAAGGTCATCTGAAGTTAATGAATGCTACAGGAAGGCAGGCCTTGGGGTTGAAGGCACAGAGATGCCTGACCACATAAGCCACGAATGTGAGTTTGTTTCTGTATTAAGCGAAAGGACAGCCAAATTCCTTGAAGAGGGCAATATTGAAGAAGCTAAGAGGTATGAGGCTCTATGCGGTGAGTTTTTAAGGGACCATCTTTTGCAGTGGGGCGCAAAATTCTGTGAGGATTTGCTCATGGTGTCAAAATCAGATTTTTATAAAGGTATGGCATTGTTAGGAAGGGGTATTTTTAATATGGAGTACAACAGATTAAAGCTCATGGAGGTGCTCTGATGCCAATAAAGAAAGGCAAAAGGCAAAAGGCGCAGAGCAAAAAAAGAAAAAGGGTCAAGGGTCAAGAGTCAAGGGTCAAAAGAAAGTGAAAAAGGAGATTAAGAAAACTAAAAAAGTTGTAAGGCCTGCAAAGAAGTTAAAACCTCCTAAAAAGGTCAAATTTGCAAAGAAGGCAGCAAAGGCAAGACCATCAAGAAAGACTGTACGGGTAATAAAAAAGAGATCAACAAAAGCAGGGCCTGCTGTTCCCGAGACAAGGGCAGATATGGTCAGCAGCATGGTTTATGAATTCAGAAGGGATATTATGGTTGTCCCCGGCAAATGTGATGCCTGTACAGACAGGGGAGGCCCGCAGTGCATTGAGGCGTGCAGAAAGGCAATTGCCTATCAGCATACAGAAATTGATGCTATTCCAAGGATTACAATAAAGAAGGCAAATGGATTTAATATACCGCTTTTGTGCCACAACTGTGAGGAGTCTCCATGCATGACCGCCTGCCTGACAGGGACAAGGCGCAGGCTTGCTGAAACAGGATGGGTTGAAACAGATTATGACAGGTGCGTCGGCTGCTGGATGTGTGTTATGGCATGTCCGTTTGGCGCTATTACAAGGTCAGTTGAGGAGCATCTTGCAAGAAAGTGCGATGGCTGTACATCATATAAAACTGCACCATGCGTTGCTGTTTGCAAGCCGGGTGCAATTATCCAGACAGGCGCGCACTCTTATGATTATAACAAGAGAAAAGAATATGCAGAGAGGCTTGGGTATCAGCAGCACCTCTTGGATTGATGTAGGGGCAGGTTTCAAACCTGCCCCTACTATGATATAAGAAGGGTATAATCTATGAGATATGTGATAATCGGCAACTCCTACGCAGGCATAAGCACAGTTGAGGCAATCCGTAATTTTGATAAAGAAGGCGAGATAATAATCATCTCAGATGAGCCTTATCTGGCTTATGGCCGGCCGCTCATATCATACTGGATGGGCGGAGACTGGGAGACAAAGCACATGTATTACCGTGATAAGGCATTCTATGATACGATGAATGTGAATCTTAGATTAAACACAAAGGTAAAGACAATTGTGGCAAAAATGCAAAGAGGGTAGTAGTTATCGGCGGCGGACTCATCGGCTTATCTGCTGTTAAAGGCTTTGGCGCAATGAAAATGGATATAACAATTATTGAGCTCTCTCAGAGGGTTCTTGGCCTTGCATTGGATGAAGAAGCCGGTGAGCTTATACATGATGAATTAAATAAAAAGGGTGTAAAGATTAAGACTGGAAGGACTGTTAAGGAGATACTCGGCAATGATAAAAATGAGGTGAGAGGTGTTATCCTTGACAATGGGGAAGAGATGCCTTGCGAACTTGTTGTAATGGCAATCGGCGTGCGGCCGAATATTGAGATTGTTAAAGATACAGATATAAAGGTGAACAGGGGGATTACTGTTGACAGCCGCATGGAGACCTCTGTTAAGGACATTTATGCAGGCGGTGATGTTGTTGAGGCATACGATTTTATAAATAAGGACAACCGCATTCTTGCTATCCTGCCTCTTGCCTTTGAGCAGGGGAGGGTTGCTGGCTCTAATATGGCAGGAAGGGAGCGAGTATATGCAGGCGGTATGGGATTAAACTCCTTCCCGTTATTTGGAACAGCAATTATGACAATGGGTATTACACTTACAAAAGAGGGCGACAGCCTTGAGGTGATGAAGAAAAAGGGAAAGGATGCCTACAAGAAACTTGTGTTCAGGGACAATGTATTGGTTGGCGTGATTATGATTAAGGATACGAACTACGGCGGCATATATACATCGCTTATTACAAAACAGGTAAAGTTAACTGATGCTGAAAAGAAGACGCTCCTTGATGGGAATTTATTGGACTTTGAGGCATACAGGGAGTCCGCTACCCCGTGGAGGTCAATGAACTGGGTTATGCAGAGGCCAATCAAAGAGCATGTAATCGGGGTAAGGTAATACAGATTTAGCGATATTTTTGCTGTTATTGCGAGGGACAGAGTCCCGAAGCAATCTCGCTCTTGCAATGCGTGATTGGTGTTAGATTGCTTCGCTTCGCTCGCAATGACATCTGTTTTAAATTTGCCCTTATTGAGGGCGAACACAAGGTTCGCCCCTACATTATTAGGAGGCTGAAATGAAAAGACTATTTTTGTTTCTTCTATTATTATCTTTTATAATTGCTTCTAATGTCTATGCACAGGATGTGTTTCCAAAAAAGAAG
>JACRON010000121.1 GCA_016214425.1 Nitrospirota bacterium | reverse complement strand
TTTTATGTCAACTGTCTTTGTTTCACACTTATATTTAGTAACCTCTTCTTCGCTGCCGTAAATTGAACCATATCTCTCGTTGAAAAAATTGGAGTAAAGGCTGTAGAAACGGAAACGGTTCAGTTTATCTGTTGTAATCAAGCGGTGCCGGAACTGAATAATCCCTGACCTCTGACTGCTTGAAACATAGATATAGTCATCTGTTGAACACTGGTGATTGACTATCTGAAAGAGGGTTTTTTCCTTTCTACTTGCATCTGCCCAGCAATTAAAGAAAGGGGCGAGCTTGCTGGGAAGCCTAAATTTGCCAAGCTGTACAGCATCACTCATGTTTATGAGGTTATCAGAAATATAAGAATCCTGATGCAGAAGAAGCTGGGAACGGACAGCTTCAAGGAGTTTTTTGGTATCTGTATTAGGCTGTTTTAAGGCTGCTGACAGCAGTTTCATTGCAGAATCAACTGGAACAAGAAAACTCACCTGCTCGCCGGCAGAGGATACATTTATACCTACAACATTTCCAAGGGCAGTGATGGTTGGGCCTCCGCTCATTCCTGGATTAATGGAGCCTGTAAAATGGATTTTCTTGTACAGGGCATATTTAAGAAAACCATTATAGGTGCCCTCCACGATGGTTAGCCCTATATCGTGTGGAAAGCCAAGAGAGTAGAGTCGGGCGCCCTGTTTAATATCCACAGAGGCAAGTTTAAAATAATGAGCGGTTTTTATCTTTGCATGTATAATCGCAAGATCATTTATTACATCAATGCCGATGATACTGACTGGATTTGACACCCCTGCACTGTCAACAAATTCTGTGCGATAGCGTTCAGGGTAATGCACCTGTTTTGAAATTACATGATAGTTGGTGATGATATGACCGTCTGCAGTGACAAAAAAACCGGAGCCAATTACAGCCTTTGCACCAGAGCCATTTTCCACAACCTGTATCTTAACAATATGGTCTGAAAACTGCCCGAATACTGCCTGTGCATCAGGAATAATTCGCATCTGCTGCGCTGCAGATGCCGAACTTATTATTGTAAAAATCAGGGAGAAAACAGAGAATAATAATGCCTTTTGGGAAAGGAATCGGGTTAAATCTTTCTGGGTTTTTATCTTAACAGCCGGAATTATTGCCATAATATTTATTTTATGAATATATTTCACTTATATTTGAATTATATTCTGGACTCTTTGGGGTGTCAACTTTTTTTTAAAAAACCATTGAAACAGGGCGGATTATTCTGTATGATATTTAAAATAACGCAGATAATGCCATGCCCAAACCAATCATCCCTATAACTATTGCCTACCTTGTCGGTCTTGTTTCTGGAAGCATCTTTAATTTTTTTCCTATAACAGTTGTTGCAGCAATTATTGTATTTATAATTGTTGAGGCAGTATTGTATAAACCTAATTACCCCTTAGCCATTGATAATCCCCCTGTATCCCCCTTTAGCAAAGGGGGACAAAGGGGGATTTTAAATCACCTCCCCTTCCTTTTTCTTGTCTTCCTCTTTGGCCTCTTTTATTATCAGCTCCTCTCTGCGCCTCCAGCATACAATGACATCTCAAGATACATAGACAGGGAAAAGTCAGTGATAGAAGGGATGGTCTATCAACCGCCTGAGGAATATGAGAGGAAGGATGTCGTCTATATTAAGGCGCAGAGGGTCTATATAAATGACAGGGTCAGGCAGGCAGCAGGCCGATTAAGGCTTTCTATATATAATAATAATATAAAACTTAGATACGGCGATATAATAAGATTTGAGGCAAAGCTAAAAAGGCCGAGAAGTTTCTGGAATCCCGGCGCCTTTGATTATGAGGCCTACCTCGCAAGAAAAGGGATACATGCAATCGCGAGTATAGGTGAGAAGGATCAGATAGAAATAATTGGAAATACGGGAAATATATTTTTTGTAAGGCTGTCTGAGATGCGTGATAAGATAAAAGAGGCCATTACAAACTCACTGACTGGCCCGCCTGCCGCCATTCTGCTGGCCATGATTATTGGTGATACAACAGGACTTACAGATGAGATAAGGGATTCCTTTATGGCATCAGGGACAACCCATATCCTCTCCATCTCCGGCTCTCACCTTGGCCTGATTGCTGTCTTTATATTTTTTTTCATGAGGCTTCTCATCGGCCTCCTTCCTGAAAGACTTCTCCTGCGAATAACAATGTATACAACACCCACAAAGATCGCAGCAGCAATAACAATAGTTCCAGTGATTTTTTATACACTCATCTCTGGCGCTCAGGTGGCAACCAACCGCTCTCTGATAATGATACTCGTCTATATCCTATCTGTGCTTGTTGACAGGGGCAATGAGATATTAAACAGCCTCGCACTCTCTGCCCTTATTATTCTTCTGATTGATCCCCTATCCATACATGACATCTCCTTTCAACTGACAATGGTCTCTGTCCTTTTTATCGCACTGGCAATTGAAGTTAGAAGGCGGATGACAAGCGAGGAGACCACTTTTCCCCTCTCCCCTTTGGGGAGAGGGGAGGGTGAGGGGTATATTAATTCAGCAAAAGGCAAAGCAATCACATATCTCTTTATCACCATTGCTGTCTCCCTCGGCACAGCTCCGATTGTCGCGTATTACTTCAGGCAGGTTGCATGGGTCGGATTGTTTGCAAACTCCATTGTTGTCCCCTTTGCAGGATTTATTATTGTGCCTCTCGGGCTTTTTTCATCTATCGCATCTGTTTTTACCGGAAACCTTTTCTTAGCAGGTGTAAATGAATTTATTTTAAATCTCTTTTACAGCATTGTAAGGCTCTTTTCACTAATACCCTTTGCAGAGATACATATACCATCCCCTGGCATCTTCTGGTTATTTTTATTTTATCTTCTTGCCTTCTTTGCAGTAAAGCGTCCTCTGCCAAACTGGAAAAAAATAATATTTGTGGGCCTGATGCTCTTTACCATTTTTGCAAAAATAATTACTGCCCGCCTTGATAATAGTTTTAAAGTAACCTTCCTTGATGTTGGTCAGGGCGACTCTGCTGTAATTGAGTTTTCTGATAAAAAGGTTATGGTCATTGACGGCGGCGGCATAATGAGCGAGACCTTTGATATTGGAAGGGCTGTGCTTGCGCCCTATCTGTGGGACAGCGGCATATATACAATTGACTATCTTGTTTTGACACATCCTCAGCTTGACCATGTTGGAGGCTTTCCATATCTTTTACAAAAGATGAGGATAAAAGAGGTTTGGGAAAATGGGGATAAGGGTGAGTCCATTGCGTACAGAAGATTTGCCGGGCTTATAAAGAAAAAAAGTGTCCTGCAAAAGACTGAATTATCAGAGATGAAGGCGGAGAGCAGAGATGTAAAGGTTTCAGTGATTGATAGTTTAACCGGAGCCTCAGTAAATGACCGATCCATTGTGCTAAAGATATCTAATGGGGATTACTCGCTATTATTTGCAGCGGATATTGAAAAAGGGGCGCAGGAGGCTCTGTTGAAATATGACGGCATAAGAAGCAATATAATAAAGGTGCCCCATCATGGGGCAAAATCCTCGCTTAATGAGGATTTTATAAAGGCAGTAAGCCCGGAGATTGCAGTAGTCTCTGTTGGCTATCAGAACAGATACAAACATCCCTTTCCTGAACATATAGAGGCATACGAAAAAATAGGCGCAAAAATCCTTCGGACTGACAGGGAAGGAGCAATATTAATGAACATCAATGATAATAGAATTAATATCAATGCCTACGCTGAGATGAGGCTGAAAAGAATAGATGTCTCATCATCATTTTTAAAAATAATTAAGATGGAAGCGGACAATGTCCGCAAGTTATTGAGGTAAATTCCGCAATTTTGAACCCTCTTTTCACTCTCCCTTTTCAGCAGGCCCCTTCTTTTCAGCCTTAGGCCTTTCTGTATTTACCTTTTCCTTAATATACATATCATCAGGATAAAGGGAATAGGCCTTTTTAAAGGCCTCAATCGCCTTATCAAACTCATCTGTGTATTTATAGATGAGCCCCATATCAAAATAGGCCTTGGAAATAACCTTTGGCTTAATCTTTGGATCCCCTTCTGCTTTTTTAGCTCCTTTAGCAAAGATGTTAATGGCCTCTTTTGTATCACCCATCTTTGCCCACCGCACACCATCTTCAAGCTCTGGAATGGCCTTATCTATTAGAAAAGAGACTTTAACAGTCCTTTTTCTTGATGTAATGGCCTTTATAAATTTCCGTGCAATCCTATCAGCACAGGAACTCATTAATTCCTTCTTATTCACTGCCTCTGCAAAAACATCCGTACCTGTAGAAGTATTGCTACAAGCCTCGCCTATCGGCCTGCTTTTAATAATCTCACCTGTTTGCAGGTCAATTATATCTATGCTTCCAGTTATACGGTATGTCCCTGTCCATTGAAACTCCTTACAGGGCAAGGGGAGCTGCCCTCCATCACAGGGCCTATCAAAAAACCTTAATTTTCCGCTGTACTCGCCATTCACATTGCCGGCAATCATGGCAGCGGCATTCAGCTTTTTACCTAATTTAGAGCGACTTTTTGCATCTGTAAGATCAGAATGGGACATCTTTAGCTCTCTTAAAATCTCATCTAATCTATTCTGCCCAACAAGCTGAAGTCGGCCGGATATCTCATCCCTTATGGTATTTGAGACCTCCCTTCCCATGTTGCCGCCTATTTCTGATACCACAACCTGTTTATAAGGAGACATATTTATCTCAGGAGGCAGATTCACCTTTAGCCTGGCCTCCATCGTCCCGCAGCCAATCATTAAAAATAGAGCAATGGCGGGCAATATCAAATCTAAAACTTTATGCCTACAATATTTTGATATGGCTTTTCTCATCAGGACTCTCCTTTGCAACCTCAAAAGAATTCCTCGTCAAAGCAACCGCCAATTATGCTTGTATCCAAATAGACTTTTAGCTTTTTTGACATAAATATATCAGATTAAAATTTCTATACAAATATCATATCATAAGAGCTTGAGGAGTATAAGAAATAACACACAGGGGAGATTTACCCGTTAGAAAAACCTTCTAATGGGGTTGCCCCGCCCTTTACTGCATTTTGTTTTTGTAGGGGTTCAAAATTTTGAACCCCTACGATAGAAAAATGTCCCTACCCTACGGCAGTGCAGTGCCAGGCACAAAGATTGCTAGAAAAATGTCCCTACCCTACGGCAGTGCAGTGCCAGGCACAAAGATTGCTGTAATTCTGTTATACCAAAGACGCCCTGACCCACCGCTCGGACTGCCAGTTTCCAGAGCAACAAGATAGAAAGTATTTGCACCAGCCGCAACAGGAAATACTGAATGGACACTATAGGGAATATTATAATTTGCTGTTACCGCAGCTGGTGTAGCGGTATCGGTTAAATAAAACCGTGTAAAGTTGCCTTCAGCGGGAATACCACTAGATGTATCAGTCAACCCAACATATAGAAAAAAATAGCCAGCATTTGTTTTTCCGAGAATCTCGGCCATTCCAGTTGCCGTGAGTTGTACAAAACCCGCTGTTGGTGCAGTAACCGTAAGACTACCAACATTAGAATAAGAGCCTGTAAGAGTGGCGCTTGCGCCAAGTGATGCGGTCTTCACTGCTGGCATTGCATTGCCAAGTGCAGTAAAATTTGCATTCACCTGACTTGAACTTATTGTTGTCCCAGATGAAAATGTATTTGGCACTGTTACTGCTGCATACGCCACCACTGGGGTAACTCTATAATTTCTCACCCTCACCCTGCCCTCTCCCATCAAGGGAGAGGGGATTTTTTTGTATCTAAGTTTTTGCTTTGACTCTCTGATACTTTGTTACTTTGACACTCTTTCGCTTACGGTCCCCATGTGCTGCCGTCATCCCACCTTGAACTGTCCCACACGCCTGTTGTTGACCCTGCTGGCGGCGCTCCACCTCCGCCGTCTCCGCCACCGCCGCCGCAGGATGCGGTAATGGCAATGGTGAGGAGAAGGAGCATGGCTAAAAGATACCTGTTATACACTCTTTTCTGTTTCATCTTCGTCCTCCTTTCGTTAATGTTAGTTGGTGGGCACAGCCCACCCTACGACTTATCGCACCGGTCAGACATCAACGGGGCAAATACAGGCGCGGCAGGTCGAGTGCCGTGTTCGTGGTTAAGCGGGTCACGCCTGTACCGTCCGCGTTCATGATATAGACCTCGAAGTTCGGGTCATGGCGATCCGAGCCGAATACTATCCGGCCGTCAGGGCGGAACACAGGCTCGATATCGCTTGCCCCCGGGTAATTGGTGAGGTTCGTCGGTACGCCCGTCCCGTCCGCATTCATGATCCAGATATCGTAATCTCCCGTGACGTTAGATGCATACGCGATCCGGCCGCCATCGGGGCTGAAGGACGGATGACCATAGAAGGAGGCGGTATCGATTCTTAAATTCGTCTGACTTGATCCGTTGGCATTCATGATGTAGAGCTGGGGCATGCCGCCGTCCCGATCCGACACGAAGGCGATCCGACTCCCGTCGGGGCTGAATGCCGGCTGCCTGTTGTTCGACATCGAGCCCGCTGGGCTGACGGTCAGGTTGGCTTGCCCTGTACCGTCCGCGTTTATGATATAGACCTCGAAGTTCCCGTCGCGATTCGTGGCAAAGGCGATCTGGCTCCCGTCAGGACTGAACGCCGGCTCGAGGTCGTCCATGGGATTATTAGTCAGATTCATGGGAGTCCCTTCATCCATCATGTTGAAGATATCCCAGTTCCCTGTGCGGTCGGAAGCGAAGGCAATCTGATTGCCGTGCGTGCTATATGCCGGATTGATGTCGGACGCCTGGCTCCTGGTCATGTTGATCTGTAAACTCCCGTCCCGAAACGCCCAGTAGACCTCATTATTGATGTTGTCCTGCTGGCCCTGCTGGGAGACAAACGCGATCCCTTCAGACAGTGGCGGTCTGAGCCCCGTACGCTGCAGCGAACAACCGCTGAGCACAAGCGGTGCGGTTACAGCAGCAATGATAAAAAGCAGGAAGACCAAAGCCCAGAGGCCGTGAAGGATTGAAGCATCATTTTGCCTTTTTTCTTTCATATTGCCTCCTTTCTGTTTTTTG
>JACRON010000120.1 GCA_016214425.1 Nitrospirota bacterium | reverse complement strand
TCCCTGCATTGCCGGTAAGAACCCTTCCAGGCTCTAAGATTACTGTATAGTCCATCTTCTTGCCCTTTATCAAAGGCACAATTGCCTTTGCAAGCTCCTTTGGCGCAGGAGGCTCTTCATCTTTATATGTAATCCCAAGTCCGCCGCCGACATCTATATATTTTATATTTATACCCTCTTTTTTCAGATTATCAGCAAGCTTGAGTATCCTTTTTAAGGCATCAACAAACGGAGAAATCTCTGTAAGCTGTGAGCCGATATGTTTATGGATGCCGACTATCTCTACATTTGACAGCCTCATTGCAGTCTGATAAGACTCAAGCGCCTCCTCAATGGGTATGCCGAACTTGTTCTTCTTCAGACCTGTTGAGATATACGGATGTGTTTTTGGGTCAATATCAGGATTCACCCTTAATGCTATCCTCGCCTTTGTGCCTATACGACCTGCTATCTCATCTATTTTTATCAGCTCTTCAGAGGACTCCACATTGAACATTAAGATGCCTGCGTACAGGGCAGAGTGAATCTCATCCCTTGTCTTGCCAACACCTGCATATACAATCTTCTGTGGCGGGATACCTGCTTTTAAAGCACGGAATAGCTCGCCTCCTGATACAATATCAGCGCCTCCACCCTCATTAGCAAAGAGTTTTAAGACGGAAATGTTGGGATTCGCCTTAACAGCAAAGCATACTATATGCGGTATGCCGGAGAATGCCTCATCAAAATTCTTAAAATGATTTGTCAGTGTCTTATGGCTGTAGAGATAAAAAGGCGTTCCTATATCCTCTGCAATCTTTGCAATTGATACACCTTCGCAGTACAGCTCTTCGCCTTTGTAATTAAAGTCATGCATCGTCTGAATTGCCCTTATTTTTAGGAGTTTTATTTGTTTTTAACATACGATAGATGAAATGTCAAATAGAAAAAATGGCTTGACAAAAAGTGCATAGTATCCTAACATTATAAAACTATGAAGTTGCATGAAAGGCCTACAAACAGCATATCAGATGTATGGGATATCTATAAAGAAGACCTGAAAAAAGTTGAGGCACAGATTATTGAGGATTTGGACTCGGAGGTCTCTTTAATAAATGATGTGGGGTATCACCTTTTAAAGGGAGGGGGAAAGCGATTCAGGCCTCTTTTGATGATACTCTGCTCAAGGCTCTGCGATTACCAAGGAGCAGATGACATTGTTCTTGCAAGCGTAGTTGAGTTCATCCATACAGCAACCCTTTTACACGATGATGTTGTAGACGAGGCAGATGTAAGAAGGGGCCAGCCAGCAGCGCGTTCAATATGGGGAAATCAGGCAAGCATCTTAGTCGGCGACTATCTATATTCAAAGGCATTATACAAGGCAGTTACATTAAGAAATCAGGAGGTCAATGAAATCCTATCAACTACTACAAAAAAGATGGCTGAAGGAGAGATTCTTCAGCTTTCAAAGACTGCTGACATCAATATTACAGAAGAGGAATACCTCAAGATAATTGACTCTAAGACTGCAACCCTGATTGCAGCAACATGCCGTCTATCAGGTGTTATCAGCGAGGCATCAGAGGAGAAAAAGGACAGCCTTGCAAGATTCGGCTGGGATATCGGCATGGCATTCCAGCTTGCTGATGATACACTTGACTATACTGCAAACAAGGAAAGACTCGGCAAGACACTCGGCAAAGACCTTTCAGAAGGAAAGATTACCTTACCGCTTCTTCATCTGTTAAAAAACTGCAATGAAACAGAACAGCCGATAATACACAGGATTATAAAAGAGGGAGGTGTCGGCCATAATGATCTTGAATTCATTCATTCATTGTTTAGAAAATACAATTCCATAAACTACTCCCTTACAAAGGCAAAGGGATATATAAAGGCAGCAAAGCAGGAGCTTGCCTGCTATGAAGATTCAATAGCAAAACAATCGCTCATAGCAGTTGCAAACTATGCTATAACGCGGGATTTGTAAGCCCTACCCATTTATGAAAAAAGAATCTCATCCCCTTGTAAAATTAGCAAAAGACGCTATAAAGGAATATGTAAAGAACAGGAGGATCATCAAGCCGCCTGATGATTTGGCAGAGGAGATGAAGGGACAGGCAGGCATTTTTGTTTCATTGAAGAAAAGGGGGCAGTTGCGGGGGTGCATAGGAACATTTGCTCCTATGAATTGGAGGAGATAGACTATTCGGTAGATGTTCTTTCTGAACCTGAAAAGATAGCAGGACATGAGGAACTTGACCCCAAAAGATATGGTGTAATTGTAAAATGCGGTATGCGGAAGGGGCTGCTCCTTCCTGATATAGAGGGTGTAGATACACTTGAGGAGCAGATTGATATTGCAAAAAGAAAGGCTGGCATTTATCCAGATGAAGATGTGGAGCTTTATAGATTTGAGGTGAAAAGATATAAATGATAAAAAATTCTAAATCCTAATATCTAAATCCTAAACAATAGCAAAATATAAAATCCAAATGTTCAAAACTATTTTGGATTTTGAATTTCTAACATTTGAATTTGGATGGCTCTTGAAGAGGATTTAAGGCAAACAGAGGATCAGGGTTTTAAAAAAGGAATTATTTTTATTGTTATGGCTGTTGCAATCTTAACAGGCCTTGCCATTGGCATAAGGCATGTCAGCGCTGTCAGGGCTGAAAGGGATTCGCTCCTTCAACAGGTGAATAACCTGAAAGAGGAGAATAAACTGCTTGATGACAGATTAACCAGCATGAAACTATATGAGGGTGAGTATAAAAGGGAGAATCAGAAACTCAAGGCAGAGAATGAACAGTTAAAAAGGGAGCTTGCAGCGGCAAAGAAGGCAAAGCCAAAACCTAAGCCTGCGCCTGAAAAGAAGACAACGAAGAAGAAAAGGTAACAGGAGGTAGAAATCCTTTAGTAGTTATTGGAAGCAGTAAAGAAAAAAATGGCAAAGATAGCACCTTTGAAAGGTGTGTTATATAATAAGGAGAGGATAAGAAATGTTGGGTTAGTTGCAGCCCCCCCTTACGATGTTATCACACCAGAGGACCAGAACAGGTTCTATAAAAAGCACAAAAATAATATAATAAGGCTGGAGCTTGGAAAGCAGTTTTCAGAGGATAATACATCCAATAACTGTTATACGCGGGCAGCTAAGTTTTTTGAGGAATGGCTTGATAAAAGCATTCTTTTAAAAGATGATATTCCTTCCATATATTTATATGAACTTATCTATTCAGTAAACAACGAGGAAAAAATATTGTCAGGCTTTATCTGCCTTGCATCACTTGATGAAGGCCTCATGCCACATGAAAATACACACAAAGGGCCAAGGGAAGACCGCCTTAATCTTCTGAGAGCCTGCGGCGCATCATTCAGCCAGATATTCGGACTTTAT
>JACRON010000119.1 GCA_016214425.1 Nitrospirota bacterium | reverse complement strand
GTCCTGCAAAACTTTATGCTTGAGCTTGAGGGTATTCCTCTGATGAGGCAGTGGGAGGAGGCGTTAAAAGCCTATCTTGGCAGGGGCGATTCATGAATCGCCCCTACGCGATTGAGCAACCTTCTCCAGCTTCTCTTTCTTTACCAGCGCTGATACCCATTTATCCTCTGGCTTGTATCTTGTATTAAGGAGACCTTCAAATTCCTTGCCTGATAATGGGAAGGCTGTCATTGTCTTGAAGATGATTCCGTCCTTTGTCTCTTCGTATGTCTCTTTTGGATAAAATTCCTTCCATGCATTAATATAGCCTGTATATAATTCCTCTGGCGTCATGTTCTTTGGCTTAAACACGACATTGGTTGTGGTGTATTTGGAAAGGTCTCTGTTAATAATTCTATTTTCTGCATCAAGTTTTTGATGCAGCCTGCTGTTTGGATATGGCGTTAGTATCAGAAACTCAATCTCATCAAATTCTGCTGCCTTTGCAAAGTTCACTGTATTCTCAAATACAGATTTTTCATCATAATCAAATCCAAAGACAAAAGAGCCGATGATTTTTATATTATTGTCCTTGAGCCTTTTCATGTAGCCGAGGTATTTCTGCATCTGGGTCATGTGTTTGCCCTTGTCGCTCATATTTGCAGAGAGCCATGGCCCAACATCCACATATAAAAGCCAGACCCCGCTCTTTATTAAGGCATTAAAATACCTTTCATCCTCTACAAGATTTAGCGGGCCGAGGCCTGTCCATTTTATACCAAGCCTTGCAAGGCCGTCAAAGAATTCAAGGGTATATCTTTTATTTAAAATCATGTTGTCATCCACAAAGAAGAGGTGTTTTTTTAGGCTCTTTAACTCATCAAGAATAGCAGGAATCGGCCTCTGCCTGAATCTGCCCCTTTCTAAAATCCTCAATCAGCCTTGGCCATGATTCCTCTGCTTCTCCTATTACAACAGCATCTGCATGAAGTTGCGCCTCCTCAGGATTAAGCGATGGATGCACGCCACCGATAACAACAGGCACGCCTTTCTCCCTGTAGATTTTTGCAATTTCATAGGCGCGGTATGCCTGGCATGTCATTGATGATATTCCTACTAAATCAGGTTTGTCATTAAAATCAATTTCCTCAATACGCTCATCTGTAAATGAAATATCAATATCAGGCGGGGTAAGCCCAGCTACTGTAGGCAGGCTTAAAGTAGAGATATACCGCCTGTAATATAATGGAAAATTACCCCAGTCAGGATATATGAGTTTTATGCGCATCTTCCCTCCAGAATGGTGAAAAGCAATACCACTGAGTGTGATATTTTTTAATATATTTTTCCAGCACTGCTGCCACATTATTTAAATTGAATAATAAATCCTTTTCCCTGTCCTTTGTCTTTTTCATATAAATGGGCTTATCAATTATAGTGTGATAGCTGTGGTCATTGTTAAATACTATAAAGGACGGGAGTATGGGCGCATCTGCAGCCATTGCAAGCAGTACGGGCCCGCGCGGGAATTTAGCAGGTGCGCCAAAGAATGACACATCAATGCCTTTATCATAAAATAGTTTGTCTCCCTGAAGCGCTACGAGCTCATTCCTCTGGAGCGCCTTTAGCATTTTTATCGGAGAGAAGTTAGAATTCTCAAGCACGATCTGGTTAACACCCTTTGTCCTGCGAAAGGTCTTCCGCTCCTCTTCAAGGTGTGTAGACGCATCAGGGAAATATACCACATTAACAGTATGGCCGAGTTTGGACAGGATCACGCCGCCAAGCTCCCAGTTGCCCATATGGCAGGTGAGGAGGATTGCGCCTTTGCCGCGTTCCAGCGCCTCCTTTAGATGTTCATATCCTGATCTCTTTGAAATAAGGCTTAATGCCTTTTCAGGCTCCGCATGGGTCAGATGAGAAAGGTCTGCTATATATTTTCCGTAATTATTATATATCTTAAAAGATGCCTTGTGTATTTTCCATTTCGGTGTTTTTTTGCCTAATACATGCCTGATATTAGAATTTGTCGTCCTTCTCCATGTGGGATATATGACATAAAAGAATGCCATTATTGGAAGAGAAAGCGTTCTCAGAATGGATAAGGGGATCGCCTTTGTTAAAAAAAGAAAAGGCCGGATTAAGATTCGTATAATAAGCCTTGAATGTAATTCAGTTGTATTATTGATGATTTCTGTATGGGACATAATTCTAAAATATGCTTCTTTTTAAAGTAATTTTTATGATATAATAAAAAAGCTTAAATTGCAAGGGCTCTTATCTTATGATTTAAATCATTACCACTCGGCTGGCTTCATGTTAAAATAGTTGCATGATAATAATATTCTAAATGCGAATGGAGGTAATTTTAATGAGTCAGGTTACATTAAGGTTTATTAAGGCGAGTTTAATTTATTTATTGGTTGGGGTATCAATGGGTGTTTTGATGCTGCTATGGCCAAGATGGATAGGGGTATATCTTCCTGTTCATGCCCACATCAATCTTCTTGGATGGGTATCAATGCTGATGTTTGGAGTCTCTTATCACATACTTCCGAGGTTCAGCGGGAAGCAATTATACAGCGATATGCTGGCAACGCTTCATTTCTGGTTTGCAAATATCGGCCTTATTGGCCTCTCATTTTTCTGGGCGATGCAGAGGCACAAGGGCGCTGGTTATGAGGCTTTTGTTATTTTATTTACACTAATAGAGGCTGTTGCATGTTATATGTTCGTGTTTAATATGTGGATGACCATCTTTGGCAAGGCAAAGGAGACAGCGTAAAACATCCTCCCTATCGCCTTGCCCCTCTTTGCCAAGGAGGGGTAACACACCCCTTAATCCCCTCTTGATAGAGGGGAAATTCCTCCCTTTGGAAAAGGGAGGTTAGGAGGGATTTTACAAATATGTCATTACAATTATTAGATTGTTAATAAGGGGAGAAGGTGAGGGGTGGTCGGAGGGATTTAAATGACAACTGAAACCATGAAGATAACAAAGGACATGAAGATAAATGATGTTATCAAAAAATTTCCAAAAACTATAAAGGTGTTCGCTGATTTTAAGATAGACTCATGCTGCGGCGGAGAGGTAAGTATTGAAAAGGGGTGTGCAAGGGACAAGGTGGATTTAAATGCCATTATGGAGGCGCTGAATATAACAGCATAGCAATAAAGGCGAATTACGGATTTTGGATTGCGGAATAAATATTTAAAAAGTAAATAAGGAGGTAATCAGTAATGTCAGAGACAAAGACAAAATTTACAAAGGATAGTGTTATAGGCGATGTTGTAAAGTCCAGCCCTGCTGCTGAAAAGATCATTGAGAAATATTTTGGCAAGGGTTGTTTTAC
>JACRON010000038.1 GCA_016214425.1 Nitrospirota bacterium | reverse complement strand
TTATCCTTATAATCTGAAATTGCCTTGTGAAGGGCATCTGCTGCCAGGTTAGAGCAGTGCATCTTGTTCGGCGGCAGGCCCCCTAATGCCTCTGCCACCATCTTATTTGATACAGCGACTGCCTCGTCAATGGTCTTTCCTTTTACCATCTCAGTTACCATGCTGCTTGTTGCAATGGCAGCGCCGCAGCCAAAGGTCTTGAATTTTATGTCAACGATTTTGTCATTCTCTACTTTTATGAACATTTTCATTATATCACCGCAGGTGGGATTACCCTCTGTGCCAATGCCGTCAGCATCGGCGAGCTCTCCAACATTGCGGGGATTGGTGAAGTGATCCATTACTAATTCGGTATACATGCTAAAACACCTCCTTATAAAATTATGATTACACAGATTTTGAAAAACGATTACACCGATTTAAAATTAGTCTTTATCTGTGTAATCTGCTATCCTACGCTGTTCCGCAGCTACGGAGTAGCGAAGGACAGCCTCTATAATCTGTGTAATCAATGGCTTCACTTTTGTGAATGCCTATTTATTATATATCGGCGACATTGCCCTCAACCTCTCCACTATAGGCGGAAGGACCGTTAATACATGGTCTATATCCTCTTCTGTTGTATCCCTGCCCAGCGAAAATAGAAGAGAACCCTGTGCAGCAGCATCTGATACACCAATGGCAAGGAGGACATGGGATGCCTTTAATGCCTTTGATGTGCAGGTTGAGCCGCTTGATGCTGCAACCCCCTCTTTATTCAAAAACAGGAGCATTGCCTCACCTTCTATATATTCTATGCATACATTCACATTTCCTGGCAGCCTGTTTGTTAGATGGCCGTTTACCTGGACATATTCAATCTTTTCTGTAAGGCCTTTTATCAGTTTATCCCTTAAAGGGGTTATTTTCTTTACCCTATCAGAAAGCTCTTCCATGGCAATCTCTGCTGCTTTTCCCATCCCAACAATACCTGGTACATTGTCAGCGCCTGCCCTTCTTCCATCCTCCTGAATGCCGCCATGTATGAAAGGTACAATCCTCACACCCTTTTTTACATAAATGGCGCCTATGCCTTTTGGCCCATAGAACTTATGTGCAGACATGCTTAGCATATCTACATCAAGCTCTGCTGCATCAACAGGTATATTCCCAACAGACATTGCAGCATCAGTATGCAGCAGGACACCCTTCTCTTTTGTTATCTTGCTGAGCTCAGAGATGGGCTCTATTGTCCCTATTTCATTATTAGCATGCATTACAGATACAAGTATAGTCTCAGGTGTAATTGCCTTTAAGACATCCTCCGGATTAACAATGCCGCATTTATCAACAGGCAGGAGTGTTACCTTAAATCCGAGTTTTTCCAGAGCCTTTGCAGAGTATAATACAGAGTGATGTTCTATCCCTGAGATTATTATATGCCTGCCCTTCTGCTGGTGTACTGCAGCAGCGCTCTTTATGGCAAAGTTATTTGCCTCTGTGCCTGTTGATGTAAAGATTATCTCAGAGGGTTTTGCATTTATAAGCTTGGCAATCTTTTCTCTTGCCTCGTCTATTGCCTTTTTTGCTGCCTGGCCGTATGAATGAAGGCTTAAGGGATTGCCAAAGACCTCTGTAAAATATTATCTCAGAGGGTTTTGCATTTATAAGCTTGGCAATCTTTTCTCTTGCCTCGTCTATTGCCTTTTTTGCTGCCTGGCCGTATGAATGAAGGCTTAAGGGATTGCCAAAGACCTCTGTAAAATAAGGCTGCATTGCCTCTACCACCTTTAGATGAGGCTGGGTTGTTGCAGCATTATCTAAATATACCTTTCTCATCTGAAGACCTCCCGAATAAGGGGTATAAACCATTGCTGGCTTATACCCTTCACACACACGAAGATTAAACGCCTGCTAACGCCTCTTCTCTTTGTAATCAGCTCAATTGTCCTGTTGAATATCTGGTCAGGGTCAGGCAAGAATTCCAGTGAGCCCTTGAGCCTTTCAAACCATGTGTCCCTCATTATCTTTGCAACAACAGAGCTTCCTTCAACAATAGAATCGCCGCCAAATATAACAGGCACGCCTGATGCTGCAAAGTATATGCCGATTGCAAGAGCCTTTTCATGCATCCACTCTGCGCATATGCCGACACCCGGCATTCCACCGATGTCATCGCTCAGGCCGCCCTCCTCTGCCATTTCAGAGAGGACTGTAAGTATCCTTGAGTTGTCAACGCATGAACCCATATGAAGCACTGGCGGTATTCCTATTGCCTCGCAAACCTCCCTTAATCCAGGGCCTGCTGCATCCATCATTTCAGGGGTAAGATAGCCGTTCTTTCCAAAGGCAACTGCCGCACAGCCTGTTGTTACAACAAGGACATCATTGGCAATAAATCTCTTCACCAGGTCAACATTGTATTTATCCTGACAGAGCCTCGGATTATTGCAGCCTACCATGCCTACAACGCCCATTACCCTGCCGTCAATTATGGCATCATTCAATGGCCTGAAGGAGCCGCGGTATGTGCCGCCCTGCATGTATTTTATATATTCATGTGAGAATCCAACAACCACATCCTCTTTTATGTCTGGGATTGTATAGGCCTTTCTGTTTGGATAGTTGTCAACAGACAGCTTTACAATCTCCTTTGCAATATCCATTGCCCTGTGCTCATCAAATTCAATGTGTGTTGCGCCTGGTATCTTTGCCTTAGGTGATGTGGTAATAAGCTTTGTATGGAATTTTTTAACAGTCGTTGCAAGCGCCTCAATAACGCACTGGACATCTACTATCATTGCTTCAACAGAGCCAGAGATTATTGCGAGCTCCTGATTCAAGAAGTTCCCCGCAGATGATACGCCCTGTCTTACCAGGACCTCATTTGCAGTGCAGCAGATGCCAGCTAAATTTATGCCCTTTGCACCCTTTGATTTTGCATATTCAATCATCTCAGGAGACTCTGCTGCTGCTACAATCATCATTGAGAGTGTCGGCTCATGTCCGTGGATAACAATATTTACCTCATCTGCCCTTAATACACCGAGGTTTACATTTGCCTTTACAGGCGCTGGTGTTCCAAAGAGTATATCTGATATATCTGTTGCCAGCATAGCGCCGCCCCATCCATCTGCGAGGGATGTCTTTAAGGCACTCATGAGTATTGAGTCAGGGTCCTGATCAACACCCATGCCAGTGCGGTGCAGGGACTCAACTACCTCCCTGTCTATGCCTCTCGGCGTGATGCCGTATTTCTTCCAGAGGGCCTGCCTCTTTTTTGGAGCCCTTCTGATATAGGTTAGCTCACCATTCTGCCTGCCGAAGTTTGCTATTGCCTCATTTGCAACATCCAATGCAATCTCCTCTGTCTTTCTGCCTTCAACATTTATGCCCATTATCTTTGCAACGCGCACAAGCTTATTTACATCTTTAATCTTAAAACCCTGTGCCTCGCCCAATGCTACAGCGCGGAGCGTAAATGCCAGGTCGCGGCCGTGGTCTGAATGTGCTGCTGTACCTGCTGCAACATATCTTGCAACGCCCCTTGCCGCTATTGTTGCTGCTGAGGCGCCGCAGATGCCAGTCATCTCCTCCTTGTTTTTGCCTGTCATCCTGCAGGGACCGATAAAACAGTGCTTGCAGCACATGCCCTCGCGGCCTAATCAAACATGGTGGATATCCCTTCCCTCCTTGCCTTCTCAAGCATCTGCTGAGAAGCTGAATCAATGCTCTTTTCTGTAACTGGTAATACCTTCTTTTCTGTCTCTTTTGCTGTTGTCATCTTTATTACTCCTTGTTCCCTTCCGATAGGGTTATAAATAAGTACGAATAATGACGAATTACTTGGGTGCAAGGCATGCATCCACAGGACATACCTGTGCGCAGCTTCCACAGTCTGTGCATTTTGCAGGGTCAATTATATACTTTGTTTCCCCCTCGTTTATTGCCGTCTCAGGACACTCAGATGCACAGGCGCCGCACATCGTGCAATCATCAGATATTGTGTAGGCCATATTGTTATTATACCTCCTTTTTGTAAGGCATGAACCAGCCATATACCGTTCTGGTATATGGCTGGTTCATGCTAAAGTTTAAAGTTAATTGAACCACAAGATTAATATTTTAAAGCCTCTCTTGTCAAGGGGAAAACTATTTAATAATGAAATTCTATTCCTGTCATCTGATTCTTTAGAAATTATTAATAATTTTATAAGGTAATCTTATTGCAAGACCGTAATAAACATAGCAAAATAATCAATAATGATTATTGTTACTATAATTAAATTTTGGGTTATTGTCAAGAGAAAAACAACTTCTTCACATCTATTACACAGATAAATCCACAGAAAATCCACAATATGTAGTAAACAAAAAAATAAATATATACTATATATTGATTTTTGCTCTTGACAAAGAAAATTAATCTGGTATATATTACAAAAAACCAATCCTGATTGCTACCTGCAAGAAACGACCTTGCTATAAGTCTTATTCTTTTTTTCCAAAGGAGGAAATTTTAATGGATACAATTAAAGGTGTTGAAAGCAGCGGCAAAAAACAGATGATGTTTTTTAACAGCGCTGCTAACTTGGTTTCAACTCCAGGCGCATCTGAGATTAAAAGGGATGCAGAAAAGCCACTTGTTGATTTTCCTCCTGATAATAAGACTAAAGAAGAATGCAGCATGCCTTTAACACCTCAGCTTAAAGCAGCAGAGGTTGATATTGTCAGGCTAAACCTATCTCCAAATGCAATCAAGGTTCTGGAAAAGAGGTATTTAAAAAAGGATGAAAAGGGAAAGGTAATTGAGGCACCAGAGGATATGTTCAGACGTGTTGCAGAGAATATTGCCTCTGCTGACCTTATATATAACCCCGGGGCAGACATATATAAGACAGCAGAGGAGTTCTATGAGCTGATGACCAATCTTGAATTCCTACCGAACTCTCCAACGCTAATGAATGCCGGCAGGGATCTGCAGCAGCTTTCAGCATGTTTTGTGCTTCCAATTGGTGATTCAATGGACAGCATCTTTGAGACATTAAAGGGCACAGCATTGATACACAAGAGCGGCGGTGGAACGGGTTTTTCCTTTTCAAGGCTCCGTCCTGTAAATGACAAGGTGCTGTCAACAGGCGGTATTGCAAGCGGACCAATATCATTTATGAAGGTATTTAATGCAGCAACAGAGGCAGTGAAACAGGGCGGCACAAGAAGGGGCGCGAATATGGGCATCCTGCGTGTAGACCATCCTGACATAATTGAGTTTATTACATGTAAAAGGGACAATGACTCCCTGAATAACTTTAATATCTCTGTTGGCGTAACAGAGGGATTTATGCAGGCAATGGAGAAGGATGAGGAGTATGATTTGATTAACCCCAGGACAAAGGAGAAGGTGCAGAGCCTTAAGGCAAGGGAGGTCTTTGACTTGATTGTGAACATGGCATGGAAAAATGGCGAGCCTGGTATTATATTCCTTGACAGGCTAAACAGGGACAATCCAACGCCGCAGCTTGGAGAGATAGAGAGCACAAATCCTTGCGGTGAGCAGCCGCTATTGCCATATGAGGCGTGCAATCTTGGTTCTATAAATCTTGCAAAGATGGTAAAGACATCCATCGGCTCAGATAGCGGCAGCCTGCAGGACGGCATGATTGATTATGAAAGGCTCTCTGCTGTTGTTATAAAGGCGATTCATTTCCTTGACAATGTTATTGACATGAGCAAATTCCCACTCCCTGAGATTGAAAGACTTGCTAAAGGAAACAGGAAGGTCGGCCTGGGTGTAATGGGTTTTGCAGACATGCTTGTTCAGCTCGGCATTCCATACAACTCTGACGGCGCTGTTATGCTTGCAGAGGACCTGATGAAATTTATTACATCAGAGGCAAGAAAGGCATCCATTGAGCTTGCAAAGAAGCGTGGTGTGTTTCCAAATTATAAAGGAAGCTTATATGATATGCACGGCGGGCCAAAGGTAAGAAATGCAGCAGTAACAACCATAGCGCCAACAGGGACATTAAGCATTATTGCCAATTGCTCAAGCGGCATAGAGCCTATCTTTGCCCTCTCCTTTGTAAGGACAGTAATGGATAAGGATGAGCTGCTTGAGGTAAACCCCTATTTTAAAGAAAGGGCAATTGCAGACAGTTTTTATTCTGATGAGCTTATGAGGTCAATTGCCATAATGGGCGGTGTGAATGCAATGGATTCTGTGCCAAAGGATGTGCGGAGGACATTTGTAACCTCGCACGATATTGAGCCTGAGTGGCATATAAAGATGCAGGCTGCCTTTCAGAAATATACAGACAATGCTGTATCCAAGACGGTTAATTTTCCACATAGTGCCCAGCCGAGGGATGTTGAGAAGGTCTATATAATGGCATACAAGCTTGGCTGCAAGGGTGTGACCATTTACCGTGATGGAAGCAGGGAGGAGCAGGTGCTCTCCACAGGCAAGACAAAAAAGACAGAGTCGCAAAAGGAGGCAGCCCCTCTTAATACTGCACAGCCTTCTGCAGCCGGGAAGGTAACGCCAAGGCCAAGGCCTGTTGTAATAAAGGGTGAAACAAGGCTAATGAACACAGGCTGCGGCAATTTATATGTTACAATAAATGAGGATGGGGATGGCCAGCCCTTTGAACTCTTCTCGCAAATGGGAAAGGCAGGAGGATGCGCTGCATCACAATCAGAGGCAATAAGCAGGCTTGTATCGCTTGCCCTTCGTACACATACCAGCCCTCAGGCAATAATAAAACAATTAAAAGGCATATCGTGCCACTCACCTGCATGGGAAGAGGGTGGAAAGGTCTTCTCCTGTTCAGATGCCATTGCAAAGGCCCTTGAGCGCTATCTTAAACAGGACTGCCCCACAGAAGCAAGAAGCCAGAAGACAGTTGCAAAAGGCGGGGGTTCCCGCGGTTCAACAGAGAAGCATCTTTTAATAGGCGGCGCATGTCCTGACTGCGGCAGCGCCTTAGAGCAGGAGAGTGGCTGCGCTGTCTGCCGCTCGTGCGGGTTTTCAAAGTGCAGTTGATGATGGTTTGATGAAAGTTGAGAGCGATATAAAAATCATGAGCAAAAGGGCAGGGAGCAGTCTCTGCCCTTTTGCTTTAAATATTTCTATATAAAAAAGTAAAGATAGTTTTGGTTGAGAGGGTAAAGAAGGAGTTTAAGGAGGCAGGATGAAAAATATGGGAAGCGTTCCTTATTTGTTGAAAAAGAAAAAAACAACGAACAACAAGAAATTCTTGATAGCAGAAACGATCACGCCCTATCTGTCTATAAATCATTCCTATGAAAATCAGATAGATAAAATAATTCATGGGGATAATTTGACTATTTTAAAATCTATTCCTAAAAGTTCCATTAATTTAATAATCACATCTCCACCCTATTTTAAACAAAGAGATTATGGAGTCGGAATCGGCAATGAAAAAACAACCGAGGAATATGTAGAAAATCTACTCAATGTTTTCTCAGAATGTGAGCGAGTTTTAACCAATGATGGGAGTATAGTATTTAACTTAGGCGATAAATACTTAGAGAGCAGCCTCCAACTAATTCCTTTCAGATTTGCGATAGAGGCGCTGAAAAGATTTCCGGTAAAGCTGGTAAATAGCATTACCTGGGTTAAACTTAACCCAACACCGAGACAGTATCAGAAACGACTTGTAAGCAGTACAGAGCCCTTTTTCCATTTTGTGAAGAGTGAAGATTATTACTATAATTTAGCTGCTTATATAAGCAATAATGGAACGAAAACTAAACGAACCAATGGCAATAATATTGGAAAAAGATACTTTGACTTAATAGAAAGTTCCAATCTCACTTTAGAACAAAAGAAACTTGCCCTCTGCGAACTTCAAGAGGTAATAGAAGAAGTAAGAACTAAAAGAATAGAGAGCTTTCGAATGAAGATTAAAGGCATACATTCCGAGCCTTTTGGAGGCCAGGACGGAGGAAGGAAATATCAGCTTATGAAAAAAGGGTTTACAATTATAAAAATTAAGGGAGAGCCGATAAAAAGAGATGTAATAGAATGTGCAGTAGAAACAATCAAGGGAAGCAAACATCCTGCAATTTATCCATTATATATCATTAAAGAAATCATAAAACTTCTCTCAAGACCAAATGATGTTGTTTTAGACCCTTTTATTGGAAGCGGAACTACTGCGGTGGCCGCAAAAGAACTTGGAAGAAGATACATCGGGATAGATATAAACGAAGAGTATTGTAAATATGCCAGAGCAAGAATTAGAAATATAAATGAGAATAAACCACTGGAGCTCTTTATATGAAAACTACTTATAAAGGAAAATCTCACAAAGAAATTCTTCACAAAATATATTCAAATGCGTTGACATTACTGAATGAAAACAAAATTGAATCACTATTTAATTCCCTAAGCAATACGGAAAAGTCTCATATAGGGGTTATCACTGAAAACTTTGAAAGGGGCAAAGGAGTCTTAACAGTATTAATAACAAGTCTTGTACATAAGCTTTATAACCCAAGGCAGGATATCAGACGACATCAAGATAATATGAATGATGGTTATTCCGGCAGAGGAATCGATACGAAATACATAACACCGTTTATGAAAGAAATGGGATTCCCGGCAATGTCCGAAAGCGGCTGGTTGACAAGGTCTCTGGAACAGAATCTGCCATACGATCTCTCCTATCCGGGGAAAATAACACCAAAGGAATTAAAAACAGCCTTTCTCTACTTGTTTGATCAGATCGAATCACATAATGAATCTCCAGAAAAATATCTGCTAATTTTAGCTGCAAAGCTTATAGAACATCGTGAGAAGAAAAAAATTGATTTAGCTAAACCGACAGCTCTTACGATTGCAACAATCATTAACTTTTTAAAACAGCATTTCGAAGCCAAATATTCTTCTCGTGGCGCTTCAAGATTGCCCACCTTAGCTGTTTATGCTGCATACCAATGTATGGTAAAGGAGATGAAACGATTTCAGGGAAAAAGATTGATGCCCTTAGAGGAACACACCTCCTCGGATAAGAGATCAGGCAGAGTCGGCGATATTGAGATCAGAGATGCAGAGGATAAAGTATTTGAGGCGGTAGAAATTAAACATGGCGTAACAATAAATCCTCAATTAATCAGAGACGCTTATGAAAAATTTAAATCCCATCCGATTCAAAGATATTACCTGCTGTCTACAGTAGAAGAAATACAAGATGGTGAAAATATAAACAAGGAGATCTCCAGGATATTGAAAATTCACGGTTGTCAGGTGATTGTCAACGGCATCTATCCTTCCTTAAAATATTATTTAAGGCTTTTACATAATG
>JACRON010000050.1 GCA_016214425.1 Nitrospirota bacterium | reverse complement strand
TCGCCTGCTCCTCCTCTGGCTCCTTCCCTTGTTCAGCGATTCAAGCTCTTTTTCAAGATTATAAATCCTGTCCTTTACCCGCCGTCTGTCTACCTCAAGCCTTGTCTCACCCGGCCCCCTTCCGCCTATGCCTCCTGTTAATCTTGATAAGGCAGTAGACCTCTCTGACAACTTTGGCAGGAGATATTTTAACTGTGCAAGCTCCACCTGCACCTTGCCCTCCCTGCTGTGCGCCCTTCTTGCAAAGATATCAAGGATGAGTTGTGTCCGGTCAATTACCTTTAATTCTGTTATCTCACCCAATGCCTTTACCTGTGCAGGTGATAGGTTCTGGTCAAAGATTATTATATCAGCGCCGAGTTGGAGGGAATTTATAATAAGCTCCTTTATCTTTCCGCTCCCAAGAAGATACTTTGGATTTATCTGATGCGGCCTCTGAACAATAGTATCAAGCACAACAAGCTCGTCTGAGCGGGCAAGCTCCTTTAATTCTTCAAGGGACTCCTCCTGCTCTGCCTTGCCCTTTGTTGATGCGCTTACAAGTATTGCCCGCTCCCTTTTATCTCTGACATCATAGCCAATTGCCTTGGATTCGGCGGCAGAAGATGCGCTGTATAGATATTTCCGGGAAGGCCGTTTTCAAGAACACCAATGGCTGCAATCATATCAAGCCTCAGCATGGCAAGATCAGTCAAATCATCCTGCGAGAGGGGTTCATCTTTAAGATGCGTATGAATAAGGCGGACGCCGCGAAGCCTCCTTCTTCCAAGGCGGAAGTCAGACAAATCAGGTATGAGCAGCTCCTTTTCATAGCCGATAATTACAAACTGTATTACACCTTTCCTGTCAGCAAGTATGCCAATCTGTCTTCCTGCTTCAAGCGACAGCTCGGTCAGATACCGCGCAAGCTCAGGCGTAATAACCACCTCAGGCGGTATCCTTCTCCTGTAGACATGCTCTATCCTTCTCTCAATGCCTGCCTTGAGGCCGTTTGTATTTCCAAAAAGTGGTCTGATAACCTTCTCCTTTTTTTGCAAAGATTTTATTTATATTATATTAGAAATAGGCCCTAAAAAACAAGCCAACTCGTTTATCTGCATTATCCATTAAGGGTATCTGCCATGTCAAGGGCGGAAAAAACTACCACTTTAAAGATTTTATTACCCCCTAACATTTTGCTACTCACTGTGGGGGTTGTAGAACAGGTGATAAAAATGATAGAATAGAAAAAATGGGAAAATATTTTGTTATTATCTTATATCTTCTTGTGCTGTTATTTAGCTACTGGCTCAAATACCTGAACCTCTCCCATCTGAAAAGGTTTGGGTCATCTATTCCGCCTGAATTTGAAGGCCAGATTGATCAGGCTCTGCTAAACAGGGCAAGAGACTATACAGTAGGAAATATTAAATTTGGGTTTTTCTCATCCATCTTTAATAATGCTGTTATCTTGATCTTCCTCTTCGGCGGCATTCTTGATGCGTACAATTCATGGATTATTGCTTTAAACCTGCCCTTTATCCCTGCAGGATTAATCTTTTTTATGCTCCTTATTTATGCTGATACAATCCTTGAAATCCCTTTCAGTTTATATCATACCTTTATAATAGAAAAGAAATATGGCTTCAGCACAATGACTATTAAATTATGGATAACTGATTTTGCAAAATCAATCTTTATATCAACCTTCCTTTCTGTTTTAATAATATCTATAGGATTATTGCTTGTCCAGCAGAGCCCGAGACTCTGGTGGTTCTGGGTATGGTGCTTCTTTCTGATTTACAGCATCTTTATTATCTACATATCCCCTTATGTAATAGAGCCGCTTTTTAACAAATTTACACCCATTGATAATAAAGCCCTTGAAGATAGCATAAATAATCTTATGCAAAAGGTCGGCATTAAGGTTCTTTATGACACCCTAATTGATAAAATGAACAGCAATGAGACGCTGTCAGTCCTTGCCCATGAGGTTGGCCACTGGAAGAAGAAACACATCTTAAAATATATAATTGTTACTGAGGTTATTGCATTGATTGCAAGTTATATTGCCTTTAGGATACTTCAGGGAGAGCTTCTTATTAATCTGTTTAATATAAAGGAGAGCAGTTTCTTTGCAAAGGCAATCCTGCTCGGCTTTCTTGGCTCCATTGCAGCCTTTCCCTTTACCCCTCTATTTAATTATTTCTCAAGAAAATACGAGATAGAGGCAGACCGCTTTGCCTGCGAACTTACCGGAGAAAAGGAGGGTATGATAAGCGCGCTTGTAAAACTTTCAAAGGACAACCTCTCAAACCTCCACCCCCATCCTTTATACGCTGCCTTTTACTATTCACACCCGCCAGTGCTGAAAAGGGTAAGGCACATAAACTCCGCTTCAATTGATACTCACTAACCTATATTGAGAGGGCTTCAAGCATGTTTTTGCTGCCATAGAGCCTCTTTCACGGTTCTGCTCGGGACACAATGGGTGTAGACCATAGTCGTTCTTACATCGCTGTGGCCGAGAAGTTCTTGGATAGTGCGTATATCATAATTGGCCTGCAAGAGGTGGGTAGCAAAGACTGATATTCAATTTTGCATATTAGTCCCGAAGAAAGTGTAATAAAATTTATCAGATACGTTAAGCAATTTCTTTATTGACAGAGCATAAAACCTGTGATAGTTTCTGCTATAGCCGTTCAGATAATAACTGGTTATGCAAAGATAAATTCAAAGGAAATCAAAATGTCAAAATTATCTATCTCTTTAATTATCGGTATCATTGCAGGTGTTATAGATATAGCGCCAATGATAATTCAGAAATTAGATAAATACGCATGTATCTCTGCTTTTGTTCATTGGGTTATTTTGGGAATTGTCATATCTTACATTGAAATGCCATTGTCTCCGTGGCTAAAAGGTATAATTATTTCTTTATTAAGCGCTCTACCAATTGTAATTCTTGTATCAAAAGAAGACCCCAAAAGCATTATTCCTATTTTTGCAATGTCTATAATTCTTGGTGCGGGGGTTGGAATTGCGACTGCAAAATTCGCAAATTAAAGAGCATAACTAATCAATCCAGCGTACGGCAAAAAAATGCCGCCGCTGATTTTTATGTTGGGCTAAAAAATCGAATTAATCGACGGAGGACATATGAACGCTTAAGGGGGACTTTGGGGACATCCTATATGCCCCCTATATCTACTCCCCTATATCTACCCACCAATATCCGCTCCAATTATTATCCTGCTCTTGTTGTCCATCACATAAGTGCTTTACCTTATTTGCAACAAAACTAAAATCTATATGTTTGTCTATCAATCTTAATAAATGGTTCTCAGGGACAAGATATTCTATCCTAACATAGTAGAACATTGGCTCACTTCTTTGTTTCTCTCCTAACATTGCACCTCCTTATGATTGAAGATGCAATAGTCTATCGCTTTGTTATGTTAATGTGAAGTGCTTTTAGAAGAGTTTTTCAACAGGCTGTTGAAATTTGGTAATTAGGGCTCGGGTTGATGTATTTTTAAGCAAAAAGATAATCTTTCTTTGAATTTCCCGGGAGAGGCAGAAAATATTGACTAAGCAGATTGCTATAGGATATAATGAGATTAAATATGGAAACAAAAGGAGAAGCAGGATTGAAGAAGAAGGCTGTGGCGCTTTTATCAGGCGGATTGG
>JACRON010000153.1 GCA_016214425.1 Nitrospirota bacterium | reverse complement strand
GGAATTGAAAATGACTCGAGCTTTGTGTTCAGGGAAAACTTTGAAGAAAACTCTATTGCTGACATGACAGCACGATGGGAGGATATTTCCAATCAAAATCTGATGTCCTTTAATGCTGACAAACCATCAGCATCAGCAGGCAGTAAATCAGTGTTTTTTAATGGAGGAGCCCATCTGTATCGTCGCCTTCTCCCTGGCTATGACCAGCTCTATGTCCGCTTCTACGCAAAATTTGACCCTGTTTGCAGCAATATTCACCACTTTGTACATATGGGAGGCTACAACCCAACAACCAGTTGGCCGCAAGGCGGAGCTGGCATAAGGCCTGTTGGGAATGAACGATGGACTACAGGCATTGAGCCAAACGGAACTTACTGGGCATGGGACTTTTATTCATACTGGATGCACATGAGGAGCAATCCTGATACGAGATACTGGGGAAATAGCTTTTCAGGACGGCCATCGCCATATACTGTGAATAAAAACGAATGGATAAGCGTTGAGTTCATGGTAAAGATGAACAATCCTGTAACCTCCTACAATGGAGAGCAGGCATTCTGGATAAATGGCGAGAAGAAGGCCCATCTTGGCCAAGGATTTCCAAGAGGGGAGTGGATATGGGATGGCTTTTACCCGAATTCATCCTGCACCCCAACAGTGACTTGCAACCAAAATGGCTCTTCCACACCATGCTGTCAGGACTTTGAGGGATTTCAATGGAGGAACACTACTGCATTAAATATTAACTTCCTCTGGCTATTGCACTATGTAGATGCTGACCCTACCTGTACTGTTAAATTTGACGATGTTGTTGTAGCAACGCAATACATAGGACCGATGGTAAGTTCAGGAGGAGGCGACACTCAGGCGCCAACTATTCCCGCTAATCTTTCAGCGCAGGCTGTTAGCAGCAGTCAAATCAATCTTTCATGGACAGCTTCCACTGATAATGTAGGAGTAACTGGCTACAGAATATATCGCTGCACCGGCTCCTCCTGCACTCCCTCAACACAAATCGCCACTCCAACAACGACTTCTTATTCAAATACTGGTCTTAGCGCTTCAACCACTTACACTTATACTGTTTCAGCCGTTGATGCAGCAGGAAATGAGTCCTCACAATCAAGCTCTGCAAGCGCAACAACATCAAGCAGTGGGGGCGGTTCAGGCGGTGGCGGCGATTCAGGAGGAGGGTCAGGAGGCGGAGGCGGCTGCGGGTTTGTGAAGGACAACAATAGTAGCAGAGTGTCAAAGGTATCCTTCGCTAAAGCTTCGGAATACCAAAAAGCTAAGGCTAAAGGCGAGGGGTTAAGTCTGATATTGCTTTTCTTGCTTCTGCTTTTTCTTAGGATAAAGAAAACAAACCAATACGAATGGCAAAAGGTATCCTTTGCTAAAGCTTCGGAATACCAAAAAGCTAAGGCTAAAGGCAAATGGCAAAAGATGCGCATTGCTAAATCAATGCTATTTCTTATAGCAACTACTTTTATATTGTTGTTATTTGTAGGTATTTCCCATGCTGCCACATACTATGTATCTAATAGCGGCTCTGCAACATGGGCGCAATGCACGAATATAAACACACCGTGCTCAGTACAAACAGCCTTTAATAATGCTGTTGCCGGGGATTTAGTATACTTCAGAGGAGGGATATATTCAGTCTCTGGAAATAAGCCAGCACATGATTTAGGTGATGGGTCAACAGTATTACCCCGCTTTGCCAATTCAGGCACAGGTGATGCAGATAATCAAAGAATCATCTTTAAGGCATATCCTAGTGAGGTTCCAATCATAGAAATGACATGGACTGATTCTACAGTTGTAGGACATGTACTGAGTATTAACAATGATTATATAACTATAGATGGATTTACCATGCAAGCAACTGGTAACGATTCTTTTGGCTTAACCATAGGTGGAGATAGTGATACAGTTCATGTTAAGGGAGCAGTTTTCAAAAACAATACTGTCAAGGGTGGCAGTAATGCTGCCCCCTGTATTGCTGATAATGCTGATATTATATTTTTTGTAAATTGTGATGACTGTAAAATTCAACGCAATAGGATAGGCCCGTATACTTGTGATGGATACTCAGACAATGGTTCATTGATTAAACTATACCATATTAGGAGAGCAACTATTGAAAACAATGAATTATATAATTCCAACTCATTAGCAATCAGCATTAAGAGTTATACCGTTGACACAATAGTAAGGTATAACTGGTTTCATGGAAATTATGCCTCCATCAGGGCAAATCACGGCAGTTGGGCAGGTCCAGCATCAGATAGGAATAAAATACACAATAACGTCCTTTACCAGAACGCCACTATATCTAACTCAAAAACAATAGATTTGGCGTGGGAGAGCGGCGGACTTGGTGACAGTTGGGAGATATATAACAACACAGCTCTCAATACGTATAGAGGATTTCTTGTCGTAAGATATACAGGCAGTTTTACTAATGCTAAGATATATAACAACTGTACACAGACAGCGCCAGCACAGGGTACGGAATTTGAAGGGTATATCCACATAGACGCTGGAGGAACAAAAACATTTTTAGAGGAAGACCATAACCAGTGGGGAAACAACGGTGCTTTTAGAATAAGTTGGCAAGGCACAAACTACACATCTCTTTCAAGTTGGCAATCTTCTGGTGTATTGGTAGGCGGGGTTAACCCTGGAACTTATGGGGGGAATACAAATACTAATTTAGCCTCTAATCCTCAGTTTACAAATGGTTCAGGGAACTACTCTCTTCTCAGTGATTTTAATCTTCAAGCTGGATCTCCGTGTAAGAGCGCAGGTAGAAATAGCGTGGATATGGGTGCAGATGTTGCCAATGTAGGAACAGGTGGAAGCGGTGATACTCTGCCGCCGACTGTTCCCACCGGGCTTTCAGCGCAGGCAATTAGCAGCAGTCAAATCAATCTTTCCTGGACAGCTTCCACAGACAATGTTGGAGTTACTGGCTACAGAATCTATCGCTGCGCCGGTTCGTCTTGCACTCCTTCAACTCAAATCGCCACTTCAACAACAACTTCTTATTCAGATACTGGCCTGACCGCTTCAACCACTTACACTTATACTGTTTCAGCCGTTGATGCAGCAGGAAATGAGTCTTCACAATCAAGCTCTGCAAGCGCAACAACATCAAGCAGTGGGGGCGGTTCAGGCGGTGGCGGCGATTCAGGTGGTGGGTCAGGCGGAGGTGGTGGTGGGTGCGGCTTTGTAAAAGATGATGGCAAAGGGCAAGGGGCTAAAGGTGAAGGGCTGTCATTGATGATGATGCTGATTATAATATTGGTAAAAATCTTATTAAATAAAAAGGCATCAATAAGGAAAAAGATGTTTTGGGCGCCGACCCATCAGGAGATATATATTAGAAAAGGACTATGAGCGCGTAAAGGAGATATTGATAAACCACTATCCTGATACAGTTATCTATGAGGGTAAAAGCGAATATACAATGAAAGAGATTGAAGAGCGGCAGGGTTATTTTGTCAGGAAGGCAATGTAAACAGCAAGGGGTTGCAACCCATTGCTGAGAATGTAGGGGCGAACCTATGTGTTCGCCCTTTTTTATTGCTTTTTTTCAAGCCTGTTATATGGTAAAATAATAACATATCTAATGTCATTATAAATTGGATTCCTGCTAAAAACATGCAGGAATGACAAGTAAAAGGTAGAAGGTAAATAACTTTTGTCAAAGAGCGTAATTACAAAAATAAGATTATCTGAAAATATAGATATCCCTGCCTTTTATGGAAGCCATGACGCAAATTTAAGGCTGATAGAGGAGCTTTTTGATGTAAAGGTTGTGGCAAGGGGGGATGAGCTGTCTGTTGAAGGCGATGCAGAGGCAGTGGAGAAAATAGAAAATCTGATAGCAGATATAAACGAAATGGCGGAAGGCGGGTTCACTTTAAAGCAGGAGGATGCTGCCTTTGCTATAAATTCCATTAAGAGAGAGCCAAAGGTTTCTGTAAAAAAGATTTTCCTGGATACTATCCCTGTATCATCAAAAAAAAGATTCATCACGCCAAAATCTGCAAACCAGAGGAAATATGCTGACGCAATGCGAAAGAATGACCTTGTAATTGGCATAGGCCCTGCTGGGACAGGCAAGACCTATCTTGCAATGGCAATGGCTGTGTCTGCTTTAATTAAAAAAGAGGTGAGCAGGATTGTACTTGCAAGGCCTGCTGTGGAGGCAGGGGAAAAGCTCGGCTATCTGCCGGGTGATATGTTTGAAAAGGTTCATCCTTATCTCAGGCCGTTGTATGATGCCCTCTTTGATATGATAGAGTTTGACAAGGCAAACCGGCTTATAGAGCGCGGGGCAATAGAAATAGCGCCTCTTGCCTTTATGCGAGGAAGGACTCTTAATGACTCCTTTGTTATTTTAGACGAGGCGCAGAATGCAACCTCTGAGCAGATGAAGATGTTTTTAACAAGACTGAAAGGCACGGAGAAAGGATTGGAAAAGACAAGGGAAGATAAGGAACATTCACAGATGAAAAGACTAAAGATAGATTTTAAATGGGTTAGCAAAATAGCAGAGGACAGAATATGGCCTATTCTTTTGCTTGGAATCTCGGTTGTTCTTCTGTTGGGTTTTCTCCTGATACCGGGGGGCATCTTTTCTGCTCCAAGGCTGATTGTTGGTGATGTTGTTCAGAAAAGCATAAAGGCGCCTGTTGACCTGACAGTAAGGGACGAGGCAACCATCAAAAAGAATCAAAAAAAGGCAGAAGATTCTATCTTGTCCATATATGATTTTGATGCAAATGCTGTTTCACAGATAGAGGCGAGGTTTGCCTCAGGCTTTGAGGATATGCGTATCGCATTAGAGGAGCATAAACGGGGCGAGATAGCAGCAAAAACACTTCAGGACAGGGAGATGGCCTTTGTTGAAAAGCTCGGAATTCCTTTATCTATTGCTACGCTTAAAACACTACAGGCAGCAGGCTACAACAAAGATATACAGGGCAAGACAATTAAGATATTGACCATAGTAATGGAAAAAGGGATTGTTGCAGACAGATACTTTCTTGAGGCTGATAAAGAAAAAGGGATAGTTGTCCGCTCCATTGGAGACAACAGGGAAAGTCATGTGAGAAACCTGTCTAATATCCTTGATGTAAAAGAGGCAAATAAGCAGATACTCAGGCTTGCTGCATCTTTTTTCCCATCTTCAGATAGCGCCCTTAAAAATGCTGTCTCAGAACTCTGCGCAAAAATGCTCGGCCCGAATCTGATGTTTAATAAGATTGAAACAGAGGCGCGAAAGAAGGAGGCGGTTGCCAATGTAAAGCCCCTCTTTTATAAAATCAAAAAGGGGGAGATAATATTAAAAAACGGCCAGAGGGTTACAGAGGAGCATATAACAATCCTTGAGGAAATCAGCAAATATCAGAGAAAGAGTTATCTCTTTCAGGTCTTTTTTGGCATTATTCTTATTGTCTCTTTAATAATCTATACCTTTTACAGGGATATAATGAGGTATAAAAACTATCTTCCTTTTGACCTGTCAAAATTCCTGCTGATGGGAATACTTATAGTCGGCAATGTGGCTATAACAAAATTCTTCTATTTCCTGTTAGGCTCATTTGCAGAAAAGTATGAGTTTATAAATAACACAGATATTATATTCGCCATTCCTGTTGTAATAGGCCCGATGCTTACTGCTATTTTATTTGACATACATATTGCCATTGTTTTTTCTTTTATAAACAGCCTTTTTATGGGTGTGCTGATTAGGGAAGAGCAGTTTTATGTCATCTTCTCATTTATTGGCGGTATTGTCGCTGCCTTCAGCGTTATTCAATGCAAGAAAAGGTCTGCGCTCCAGAGAGCAGGTCTCTTTGTCGGACTGATTAATATTTTAATAATTATCGCTATAAA
>JACRON010000049.1 GCA_016214425.1 Nitrospirota bacterium | reverse complement strand
ATATAATCCTTAAACTTGCCAGGAACAGGCGTCCAGAGCGAATGTATCATCCCAAGTATGCCGTAGCAGTTAAATTTTGTATCTGAAATAATCCTTATTGCAGTAAGGTCGTAAACCTCATCAAATGTAATCCCTTCCCTCTGCATCTTTTGATAAACGCTGTGAAAATGCTTTGACCTTCCCTGCACATCAGCCTTAAATCCATGCTCAGCAAGGCTCTTTCTCACAATTTCTATAACTTCATTTATATACTTATCCCTCTCATCCTTGCGCTTAGCTACTTTATCAACTAAATCAAAATATATCTCAGGATTTAAATACCTCAAACACAGATCCTCTAATTCAGCTTTAATCCATCCGATGCCAAGCCTGTTTGCAAGGGGCGCATAAATATCAATGGTCTCCTGTGCAATCCAGCGCTGTTTTGCCACAGTATGATGCTGTAATGTCCTCATATTGTGCAGCCTGTCAGCAAGCTTAATAAGTATAATTCTAATATCCTTTGACATGGAAAGGACCATCTTCCTGAAATTTTCTGCCTGCCTCTCCTCTTTGGTTTTAAAAACGATCTTTCCGATATTTGTAACTCCGTCAACTAACAGCGCAACAGTCTCGCCAAATTGTCTGCCTATCTCATCAAGACTTACTGATGAGTCCTCTACAGTATCATGCAGAATGCCTGCAACAATTGAAGGGACATCAAGTTTAAGCTGTGTCAGAATATCTGCAACCTCCATTGGATGGCTCAGATATGGTTCCCCTGAATGGCGCACCTGTCCTGCATGGGCCTTTTCAGCAAATGCGTATGCCTTTCTAACAGGCTCCACATCAGCCTTAGGATTGTAAGATAATATACTGTTAATTATGTCATCTATCGTCTTCATAAGATTTAATTACCCGGAAATTTTATATCCTTAATCTTCATCTGAACAGCTAATGTTCCCTGCCATTCATTCAGCTTCGGAGTAACTGCAACATCCACCTTTTCATCGTTAAGCCTGTCAACAAATTCGCCCATATTAAAACCAATGGCATCTGCGCCGGCATTTCCCTGCCGCAGCTTAAATTTAAGATGATTGCTACCTACAATTTTAGGATAGAGAACCTCAGCGTCAGTTATAGCAAATACAGGTTCAGGATTCCCAACACCAAAAGGCTCCAGACGCTCTATCTCTTTAAGAAGGTTAAAATTAAGCTCCTTTACATTCAATTCGCCGTCAATATACAGCTTCGGAATAAAATCCTCTTTTTTCAGACTGGGTGCTGCTACCTCGTTAATTCTTTCTGAAAATGGAGCAATATTCTCCTTCCTGATTGACAGGCCAGCAGCATATTTATGGCCCCCAAAGGCTTCTAAATATGATTGGCATTCAGAAAGCCCCTGATACAAATGAAAGTTAGGGATGCTCCTTGCAGAACCCTTGCCAATCCCATTTTCATTAACAGAGATAAGGATAGCGGGCCTGTAATATCTGTCAACAATCTTAGAGGCTATTATGCCAATTACGCCCTGATGCCATTTGTCTGATGAAAGGACAATGGCATTTGTATGTTTAATATCAATCTCGCTGTCAATCATCTCAATCGCCTCATTTAGTATCTTATCCTCTATCATCTGCCTCTCCCTATTTTTCCCATCCAAAATCTTCGCACATTTAATAGCCTCTTCTTCTGATGCTGTTGTAAGAAGCATAACGCCGACATTGGCCTCATCAAGCCTTCCTGCTGCGTTTATTCTCGGCGCTAAGGTAAAGCCGATTGTGCCTACGCTAATATCGCTTCCGTCAAGATTAGAAACAATTTTTAATGCAGCAATGCCTTTTCTATCAGCCTTTGATAACAGCTTAAGCCCCTCCTTAATTAGTTTTCTGTTCTCGCCTGTCAATGAAGAAATATCTGCAACAGTGCCAAGTGCAACAAGGTCAAGGTATTTGTATAATATGGGATCAAGGGGCCATGAGGTTACAGGGTCATTAAATTCCTTGATTTCCTTGAACCCTTGAATCCTTGAACCCTTGAATCCTTGAAGAACCCCTTGTGCTAATTTCAGTGCAACACCAACACCTGCAAGGTCTTTAAACGGATATAAAGAATCAACCCTCGTCGGGTTAACAATTGCATAAGCCTCTGGAAGAATCTGCGGCGGCTCATGGTGGTCTGTAATAAAATCTGCGGCGGCTCATGGTGGTCTGTAATAATAACATCAATACCGAGATTCTTAGCCTTCTTTACAGCAGAATGTGATGTTGTGCCGCAGTCAGCAGTTATTATTAAATCTATCCCCTGCTCCTTTATTCTGCATATTGCATCCTCCCTCAGGCCGTATCCGTCTCTTAACCTGTTTGGAATATAATATGAGGCTTCGCAACCTATCTCCTTAAAAAAAAGATATAAAAGTGAGGTTGCTGTAACACCATCTACATCGTAATCTCCGTATATCAATATTTTTTCACCTGACTTTATTGCCAGCCTTATCCTCTCCACTGCCTCTTTCATATCAGGAAGCAGAAATGGGTTATAAAGCTCATCAAGCGATGCTGCCAAAAAATCCCTTACCCCTTCTATTGTTTTTATACCCCTGTTGATAAGAATCTGTGCTATTAAAGGGTTAATCTGTAATGTCTTAGAGATATAATCCTGCAGCTTAAAATCCTGTTCAGACTCAATCCACAACCTCTGCATTCATCAAGTCCTTTCTTTTTAACTATCTTGTTATAATGTTATTTTGTTTTTCTGCTGTTATTCTTCCTGCATCCCTTTTCAATCCATTCATCAATAAGTCCTTTTTTAAACCTCCATTGTCCCATAACCTTCATTGATGGAACTACCCTACTCCTCGCAAGTTTATAAACTGTACGCTCATCCATCTGCAGATACTCTGCAACCTGTTTTGCAGTCATAATCTCCTTTACCATTATTTACCTCCAGAGACACTAAAATACAAAATTTTACCTTGTATTACATTAAATTATATGACTTAAAAGAAGGTTTGTCAATAAGCATATCATGTGGTATTATAATATACATTAAAATAAAAAATTGACAGGAAAGGTATAGCTGGGGTAAGATATTTTTAAGAGGAAAAGATGAGCGCCATACACTTAGCCTATCTTCAAAAATTAACAGATAAACCTATAAACACCCTT
>JACRON010000182.1 GCA_016214425.1 Nitrospirota bacterium | reverse complement strand
TTTAATGGATACCGTCCACAATTTTATTTTAGGACTACGGATGTTACTGGAGTTGCGAAGCTGCCAGAGGGAGTAGAGATGGTGATGCCAGGGGACAATGTTAGCATGACGGTTGAGCTGATAATGCCTATAGCTATGGAGCAGGGGTTGAGGTTTGCAATCAGAGAAGGCGGCAGGACAGTAGGCGCAGGCGTAGTAACACAGATAATGGAGTAAGGAGTAATTTAAGATGCGTGAAATAATTACAATAGCTTGCACACAGTGCAAGGAAAGAAATTATTCAACAATGAAAAATAAGAGGAATACGCCGGACAAGCTTGAGATTAAGAAATATTGCAAGTTCTGCAAGGCGCATACTTTACATAAGGAGACCAAATAACAGGCCAGTAGCTCTAACGGCTAGAGCGCCGGTCTCCAAAACCGGGTGTTGGGGGTTCGAATCCCTCCTGGCCTGCCAAAGAAATTTTTTGGGGAAAGAGATAAAACAATATGTTTAACAGGATAAAGGAATTTTTAAAAGAGGTAAAGGGAGAGATAAAAAAGATAACCTTTCCCACAAGAGAAGAGACTATTAGCTCATCAGTTGTTGTCGTCGTAGTAGTTGTTGTTGTGTCTGTGTTTCTTTCGCTTGTTGACTTAGGTTTGACCAAGGCAGTTAAATCTGTAATAAAGTAAACCCCGTTAGAGATAAAGAGCTTCTAATGAGGCAAAATATGGAGCAAAATTAATGGCAAAAAAGTGGTATGCGCTTCACACCTATTCAGGTTTTGAAGGAAGGGTGAAGGCAAGCATAGAGGAAAAGATAAAGACATTAAAATTGGAGGATAAGATATCCCAGGTTTTGCTTCCCACAGAGAGTGTAGTGGAGCTAAAGGAGGGAAAGAAGAGGGTTTCTATAAAGAAATTTTTTCCGGGTTATGTCTTAATAGAAATGGATCTCACTGATGAGACATGGCACCTGATAAAAAACATCCCTAAGGTAACAGGTTTTATTGGCAGCAACAATAAGCCATCGCCGCTTTCAGATGAAGAGGTGGATGTTATAAGAAAGCAGATGGATACGGGCGTTGCTGTTACAAAGGCAAAGTCGCAGTTTCAGAAGGGCGATAGTGTGCGCATTGCGGACGGGCCGTTCCTCGGTTTTACAGGCGTGATTGATGAGATAGACCTTGACCATAGAAAATTAAGGGTGATGGTAAGTATATTTGGAAGGTCAACACCTGTTGAGCTGGATTTCTTACAGGCTGAGAAGGTATAAGTTAGGCTAAGGGCTAATAGAGCTTTTTGAACAGCTTTTAAAAAAAATGTAATAATATAGATATAGATTAGGCAATAGAAGGAGAAAAATATGGCAAAGGAAATAGTTGCAAATATCAAGCTGCAGATACCTGCTGGAAAGGCAAATCCAGCGCCTCCTGTTGGTCCTGCATTAGGCCAGCACGGCGTGAATATCATGGAATTCTGCAAGAACTTTAATGCAAGGACACAGAAGGATGGAGATACAATAATACCTGTAATAATTACTGTATATAATGACAGGTCATTTACATTTATAACAAAAACACCGCCTGCATCAGAGCTGCTAAAGAAGGCAGCAGGCATTATCAAGGGCTCAGGAAAACCTAATAAGGAAAAGGTTGGGAAGGTCTCATCTGCACAGGTGCAGGAGATTGCAAGGACAAAGATGCAGGATTTAAATGCAGCAGATATAAAAGGGGCAGTTAATATAATAGAGGGAACTGCAAGAAGCATGGGAATTGAGATAATCGGTTGATTAGATTAATCCATATTATAAAGGAGTCTTAGAAATGGCAGGCAAGAAATATCAAGAGGCTTTAAAGAATGTTGACATCAAGAAGCTCTATAAGCTTGATGAGGCAGTAGGGTTGGTTAAAAAATGCGTCTACGTCAAGTTTAATGAGAGCATGGACATGGCAATACGGCTTGGTGTTGATCCAAAGCACTCTGACCAGGTTGTCAGGGGCTCTGTTGTCCTTCCGCATGGCTCTGGGAAAAAGGTCAGGATCGCGGTCTTTGCAAAGGGCGAGAAGGAAAAAGAGGCAAAGGATGCAGGCGCTGATTATGTTGGCGCAGAGGACCTTGCTGAAAAGATTTCAAAGGGTTGGATGGATTTTGACAGTGTTATTTCAACACCGGATTTAATGGGCATGGTTGGAAAGCTCGGTAAGATTTTAGGCCCAAGGGGATTAATGCCGAATCCAAAGATCGGCACTGTTACCTTTGACCTTGCAAAAATAATTAAGGAGATAAGACAGGGAAGGGCTGATTTCAAGGTTGATAAGGCAGGAATAGTGCATGTTCCTGTTGGCAAGGCATCATTTGATGTAAAGCAGCTCTTGGATAACATGAATGTTATATTGGAATCTATAATGAAGGCAAAGCCAGCCTCAAGCAAGGGACGCTATTTAAGGAGCATCACCTTATCGTCAACAATGGGCCCAGGTGTAAAGGTTGATCCAATATTAGTTGCAAATATGTTTGCATAGAAAGGTCGAAGCAGGTTAAATCTATATTTAGTCAGAGACAATAGGCGCAAGCCCTGCTGATATTAATATATCGGGGTGAACTTAATTGCCTTAACGGCTGCCTATTTAGACTGAAACAAAGGATTTTCGACTATAGTTTATTATAGAGATGAATCTATAGGCAGCACTTTTGATAAGCGGCAGTTGCTCTGATTATTTGGAAAGGAGGAATATTTTATTGAAGAAAGCAGAGAAGGCGGAGATAATTTCGGCGGTTCGCGACAGATTTGCTAAAGCCAAGGTAGCAGTCCTTACAGACTACCTGGGTCTTGATGTGGAAAAGCTGACCGAACTCAGAGTAAAGCTGCGCGGAGTAAAGGCTGATTATAAAGTCATAAAAAATACACTTGCCAGCAAGGCTGCCGAAGGAACCCCTTTGGAGGGGCTGAAAGAGCATTTCATCGGCCCTGTTGGCGTTGCTATCAGTTACGATAGCTCTTTATCCATACTGAAGATATTAACTGAATTTGCAAAGAAAGAAGACAAGCTTAAGTTAAAGGCAGGTGTAGTAGAGAATAAGATAGCTGATTTAAAAGAGCTTAGGGCGCTGGCAGATTTGCCGCCAAGGGATGTGCTGCTTGCAAAGTTTATGGGCAGCTTGAAATCGCCGCTCTATGGCTTAGCTGGCTCCTTAAACGGCATAATGCTGAAATTTGTTTATGCCTTGAATTCTGTGAAGGAGCAGAAGGCAAAGGCTGGATAAGTGAAAATTCAAAATTTAAAATTCAAAATTAAAAAACATAAAAGGAGATTTTTAAAATGGCAGACTTAACAATGGATGATGTTTTAAATTATATTGATAATATGAAGGTAATTGAACTTGCAGAATTGGTGAAAAAGATTGAGGAGAAGTTCGGTGTAACAGCAGCAGCGCCTGTTGCGGTAGCAGCAGCCCCTGGCGCAGCAGCCCCTGGTGCAGCAGCAGAGGAAAAGACTGCATTTGATGTAATCCTTGCAAGCACCGGAGACAAAAAAATCCAGGTCATCAAGGTGGTCAGGGAGCTTACAAGCCTCGGTTTAAAAGAGGCAAAGGATATTGTTGATGGAGCGCCAAAACCGCTTAAAACAGGCGTATCAAAAGAAGACGCTGATAAATTCAAGGCAAAACTTGAAGAGGTCGGCGCAAAGATAGAGATAAAGTAAAAGGGGCGAATACAAGATTCGCCCCTACTGATTAGGTATAATAAACTTTTTTATACCGGGAGGAAAGAGTAAAAATGAGCCAGACCCAGAGGGTCACAAAGAGGGTAAGGAAGGATTTTTCCAAGGTGCCCGTAAAACTTGACATCCCTAATCTTATTGAAATCCAGAAGAGGTCATATGACAGGTTCCTGCAAAAGGAGACCGCGTCTGAAAAGAGGGAGGATATAGGACTGCAGGCAGCTTTCTTGAGCATATTCCCTCTAGTTGATTTTAATGACACTGCAACAATAGAGTATTTAGAATATTCTATCGGCGAGTCAAAGTACGACATAAGGGAGTGCATTGAAAGGGGAATGACCTATGCAGCGCCAATGAAGATTAAGGTGAGGCTGATATTAAGCGAAAAGGATGCTGAGAGCGGCGCTAAAAGGGTTAAGGATATAAAGGAGCAGGAGGTCTATCTTGGCGAGATACCCCTTATGACTGATACAGGCACATTCATAATCAATGGCACAGAGAGGGTGGTTGTCAGCCAGCTCCACAGGTCGCCCGGCGTGTTTTTCTCCCACGATAAGGGCAAGACCCATGCAAGCGGAAAGATACTCTATTCAGCAAGGATAATACCCTACAGGGGTTCATGGCTTGATTTTGAATTTGATGTCAAGGATATCATGTATGTCCGCATTGACAGAAGGCGGAAGATGCCAGTGACAATCCTTCTGAAGGCAATGGGTTATACAACAGAGCATCTCTTGAAGATATATTACCCCATAGAAGATATAATAATCAGCAAGGGGAAATTCTCCAGAAGATTGAATCCTGAAGTCCTTGTCGGCAACCGCGCACCAATGGATATTGTAGATAAAAAGAGCGGAGAGGTTCTTGTAAAAGAGGGGAGCCGGATAAACAAGGCTATTCTAAAGAGGATGGAATCTGCTGGTATTGAAGAGATACCTATTTCAAGGGAAGATCTTATTGAAAGAATAGTCCTTCATGATGTTGTAGACTCTGCAACAGGCGAGGTGCTTGTTGGCGCAAATGAAAAGGTTACAGATGAGGCATTAAACAAGATTTTAAAGACAAAGCTTGAGAAATTTGATGTCCTTTATATTGACGGCGTTCAGGTTATAGCATCTATCCGAGATACCATGATGATGGATAAGGTGGGTTCTAAGGAAGAGGCAAAGGTAGAGATCTATAAGAGATTAAGGCCAGGCGAGGTTCCCACCATTGAGACTGCCAAGCTCCTCTTTGAGAGCCTCTTTTATGACCCAAAGAGGTATGACCTTTCTCCTGTCGGCAGGATGAAGCTGAATAAGAAATTGAAGCTGGACATACCGCTTGAAAAAAGGGTGTTAACGCCAGAGGATATTATTGAGGTTATAAGATACCTCCTGAATCTCAGGGTGGGCAAGGGTGAGATAGACGACATAGACCATCTTGGAAACAGAAGGGTAAGGTCAGTAGGCGAGCTGCTTGAGAATCAGTTCAGGGTAGGTCTGGTAAGGATGGAGAGGGCAATAAAGGAGAGGATGAATATCCTTGATATGGATGCTATACTGCCCCATGACCTTATAAATGCAAAGCCTGTTATGGCTGCAGTAAAGGAGTTCTTCGGAAGCAGTCAACTTTCTCAGTTTATGGATCAGACAAATCCTCTTGCAGAGATTACCCATAAGAGGAGGCTGAGCGCACTCGGCCCAGGGGGTCTGACAAGGGAGAGGGCAGGCTTTGAGGTAAGGGATGTTCACACAACGCACTACGGCAGGATATGCCCAATTGAGACGCCTGAGGGGCCGAATATCGGCCTTATAACATCCCTCTCAACCTTTGCAAGGGTAAATGAATTTGGTTTTATAGAGACGCCTTACAGAAAGGTTGTGAACGGCAAGATAACAGATGAGATAGTTTATCTCTCTGCAATAGACGGCGAGGATTATGTTGTGGCACAGGCAAACTCTCCTGTTGATGAAAAGGGTCGCCTTGTATCAGAGAGCATATCTGCAAGGCACAAAGGCGAGTTTGTCCTTGTTTCGCATGAGAAGGTGGAGTTTATGGATGTCTCGCCAAAGCAGATTGTCAGCGTTGCAACAGCATTGGTCCCATTTTTGGAAAATGATGACGCAAACCGCGCCTTAATGGGCTCAAACATGCAGAGGCAGGCTGTTCCACTATTGAGCACTGATGCACCTTATGTGGGCACAGGAATGGAGGATGTTGTTGCAAGAGACTCTGGCATTGTGGTTCTTGCCAAGAGGAGCGGTTATGTTGAGAGTATTGATGCCGCAAGGATTGTTGTAAAGGCAGATAGCTCAGGTAAAAAAGGCAGGTCAAAAGAGGAGTCGGCTGAGAGCGATCTTGATGTATACAATCTTATTAAGTTCAAGCGATCAAACCAGAATACCTGTGTTAATCAGAAGCCGATAGTACATGTTGGAGACAGGGTTATAAAAGGGCAGGTATTGGCAGACGGCCCTGCAACAGAGCTTGGCGAGCTTGCCCTTGGCAGGAATGTCCTTGTTGCATTCATGCCATGGGAGGGGTACAACTTTGAGGATGCAATATTGATTAGCGAGAAGCTTGCGAAGGAAGACAAATTTTCATCCATACATATTGAAGAATTTGAGATTGAGGCAAGGGATACAAAGCTCGGCAAGGAGGAGATAACAAGGGATATACCGAATGTCAGCGAAGATGCCTTAAGAAATCTTGATGAGAGCGGAATAATATGCATAGGCGCAGAGATAAAGCCAGGCGATATCCTTGTGGGAAAGGTTACGCCAAAGGGCGAGACACAGCTTACACCTGAAGAAAAATTACTCCGCGCTATCTTTGGAGAGAAGGCAGGGGATGTAAAGGATGCATCCTTAACTGTTCCTCCGGGCATTGAGGGCACTATAGTTGATGTAAAGATATTCTCAAGAAAGGGCGTTGAAAAGGATGAGAGGACAAAGAGCATTGAGAATGAGGATATGCAGAGGCTCCAGAGGGATTATCAGGATGACCTGAGGATTATTGAGGAAGAAAAATATGCAAAGATAAAGGAAGTCCTGCCGGGTCAGACTGCTGTTGAGGATGTAATTGATTCAGAGACAGGCGATGTCATTCTATCAAAAAAGAAGAAATTTACGCAGGCTGTATTAGACCGCATATCTGACAGGGACCTTGAAAATATTCAGATAGCCGACCCTGAATATCAGGAGAAATTAGAGGAGATAGAAAGGTCAACAAATGACCAGATTGATATTTTACAAACAATCTTTGATGAAAGGATGAGCCGATTTAAGAAAGGAGATGAGCTTCCTCCGGGTGTTATAAAGCTTGTTAAGGTCTATATTGCAATGAAGAGAAAGCTCTCTGTGGGCGACAAGATGGCAGGAAGACACGGCAACAAAGGCGTAGTATCACGCATCCTGCCTGAGGAGGATATGCCCTATCTTCCTGACGGTACGCCTGTGGAGATTGTATTAAATCCACTTGGTGTTCCTTCAAGGATGAATGTGGGGCAGATACTTGAGACCCATCTTGGCTGGGCTGCAAGTGCCCTTGGCCTTTATGTTTCATCGCCTGTCTTTGAAGGGGCAACAGAATCAGAGATAAAGGATATGCTTAAAAAAGCAAGGCTTCCATCAAGCGGTCAGATAACCCTTTATGATGGAAGAACAGGCAAGTCCTTTGACAGGGATGTTACTGTTGGATATATGTATATAATGAAGCTCCACCACCTTGTTGATGACAAGATACATGCAAGGTCTATCGGTCCTTACTCCCTTGTTACACAGCAGCCGCTTGGCGGCAAGGCGCAGTTCGGCGGCCAGAGGCTTGGAGAGATGGAGGTTTGGGCGCTTCAGGCTTACGGCGCCACCTTTTCATTGCAGGAGTTCCTGACAATAAAGTCTGACGATGTACCAGGACGCTCAAAAATATATGAGGCAATTGTAAAGGGAAAGAATTATTTAGAGGCAGGCCTGCCAGAGTCATTTAATGTATTGATAAAGGAGCTGCAGAGCCTCTGCCTTGATGTAGAATTAATTAAACAAAGTAAGGAAGATTAAAAGTAACTGTTTAGCGTTTCTATAAAGAACCGCTAAACATCATTGAAAATTGCAAAATGCAAAGTGAAAGATGCAAAGTTATGGAAAAAAGTCATTAAAAATTTGCAATTTACATTTTAAAATTTTCATTTTACATTGAAGTTTAGCCATTTTAAAGAAATGGCTAAACTGCTGCAAACAGGAGGGCATACGTTGCAGGATATAAATACCCTTTTTGAAAAGGCAAAAGAGACTGTCAGCTTTGATGCCATAAGAATAAGGTTGACATCGCCAGAGAAGATCCGCTCATGGTCTTATGGCGAGGTCAAAAAACCAGAGACCATCAATTACCGTTCCTTTAAGCCAGAGCGGGACGGCCTGTTCTGTGCAAAAATATTCGGTCCTACAAAGGACTGGGAGTGCAACTGCGGAAAGTATAAGAGGATGAAGCACCGCGGCATTGTCTGCGACAAGTGCGGTGTTGAGGTTATCCAGTCAAAGGTTCGCCGCGAGAGGCTTGGGCACATTGAGCTTGCAAGCCCTGTTGCGCATATCTGGTTTTTGAAGGGACTTCCAAGCAGGATCGGCAACCTTCTTGACATGACCTTAAAGCAGCTTGAGAGGGTCCTCTATTTTGAGGAGTATGTTGTAATTGACCCTGCTGAAGCACCTGTAAAGGAGAAGGAGCTTGTCGGCGAGGAGAAATACCGCTCCCTTGCTCAGGAGTACGGAAGCGGCTTCCGTGCGGAGATGGGCGCAGAGGCAATAAAGGAGCTCTTAAAGAGGGTGAATATTGATGCCTTGTGGGAGGAGCTCCGCAATAAGATAAAGATTGCCACATCAGCTGCTGTTAAGAAAAAATTAACCAAGAGGCTTAAGGTAGTAGAGTCATTCAAAAAGTCAGGCAACAAACCTGAGTGGATGATTTTAGATGTTATCCCTGTTTTGCCTCCTGAACTAAGGCCGCTTGTGCCATTAGACGGCGGCAGATTTGCAACCTCTGATCTAAACGACTTATACAGGCGCGTTATAAACAGGAACAACAGATTAAAGAGGCTCTATGAGCTAAATGCCCCTGCTGTCATTATAAGAAATGAAAAAAGGATGCTGCAGGAGGCCGTTGATGCGCTCTTTGACAATGGCAGACGAGCAAGGGTAATAAGGGGGCCGAACAAGAGGCCGTTAAAATCCTTAAGCGACATGCTGAAGGGCAAGCAGGGAAGGTTCAGGCAGAATCTCCTTGGAAAGAGGGTTGACTATTCAGGCAGGTCAGTCATTGTTGTCGGCCCTGAATTAAAACTCCATCAGTGCGGTCTGCCAAAGAAGATGGCCCTTGAGCTATTTAAGCCCTTTATCTTCCACAGGCTTGAGGAAAAGGGATACGCAACTACTATAAAGAGTGCAAAAAAATTGGTGGAGAAGGAGAAGCGTCGAGAGGTCTGGGATATCCTTGAAGATGTGATAAGGGAGCATCCTGTATTATTAAACAGGGCGCCGACCCTGCACAGGCTCGGCATACAGGCCTTTGACCCTGTCCTTGTGGAGGGAAAGGCAATAAGGCTCCATCCCCTTGTCTGCGCTGCATTCAATGCAGACTTTGACGGCGACCAGATGGCTGTTCATGTCCCCCTTTCAGTTGAGGCGCAGATTGAGGCAAGGGTATTGATGATGTCTATTAACAGCATACTGTCCCCTGCCAATGGCAAGCCTATTATGGTTCCTTCGCAGGATATGGTTTTAGGCTGCTATTATCTTACAAAGGAGAAGACAGGCGTAAAGGGAGAGGGGAAGATATTCTACAACCCTCTTGAGGTCAGAATCGCCTATGATGCGGATGAGCTTGATATACATGCAAAGATAAAGGTAAGGATTGACGGAAAATTGGTTGATACTACAGTTGGAAGAGTGCTGCTAAGCGAGATACTGCCAAAGGGCCTGCCATTTTCCATGATAAATAAGGAGATGGTCAAAAAGGAAATAGCCAAGCTTATTGACTACAGCTATCGCGAGGCAGGCCAGAGGGAGACCATTGTCTTCTTGGATAAGATAAAAGAGACAGGCTTCAGATATGCCACAAAATCAGGGATATCTATATGTATTGATGACATGCATATCCCGACAAAGAAGGCTGAATTGATCAAGGCAGCAGAAAAAGAGGTAATGGAGATAGAAAAACAGTATGCAGACGGCCTGATAACAAAGGGTGAAAGATACAATAAGGTTATTGATATTTGGGCGCATGTAACGGAGATAGTTGCAAATGAGATGATGAAAGAGCTCGGTGTGGAGAGGGCAGGTGTTGTAAAGGCCGAGGCAGGTGAGGTTGCCTCAAAAGAGAGAAGGGAATTTAACTCTATCTTCATGATGGCTGATTCAGGCGCAAGGGGCAGCACGCAGCAGATAAGGCAGCTTGGCGGCATGAGAGGCCTGATGGCAAAGCCGTCCGGAGAGATTATTGAAATGCCTATTACTGCAAACTTCAGGGAAGGCTTAACAGTGCAGCAGTACTTTATCTCCACACATGGCGCAAGAAAGGGTCTTGCTGATACTGCATTAAAGACAGCAAACTCAGGTTATCTTACAAGGCGGCTTGTGGATGTTGCACAAAATGTTATCATTGCAGAGGATGACTGTATGTCCATAGACGGCATCTATGTGACATCCCTTGTTGAAGGCGGAGAGATTATTGAGCCATTTGAGGAGAGGATTCTTGGAAGGGTAGTTGCAGAGGATGTGAAAGACCCGCTGACAGGCGAGGTTATAATAAAGGGAGCTGAGGAGATAAATGAGAACCTTGTAAAAAAGATTATTGATGCAGGTATTGACAGGATTAAGATAAGGTCTGTTCTTACCTGTCAGTCAAGGCAAGGTATATGCGTAAAGTGCTATGGAAGGGACCTTTCAAGGGGTAAGTTAGCGGACAAAGGCGAAGCAGTAGGTATAATTGCTGCGCAGTCCATCGGCGAGCCAGGCACACAGCTTACAATGAGAACCTTCCATATTGGCGGCACTGCAAGCAAGGTTGTTGAGCAGACAGTATTGGAGGCGAAGAACTCCGGCAGCTTGAAATATATTAACCTGAATACTGTAAAAAATAAAGACGGCGATATGGTTGCCATGAACCGCAACGGCAGAATAGCAATCTATGATGAGACAGGAAGGGAGAAGGAGAGGTACTCTGTTGTCTACGGCGCAAAGATAAAGATTGAAGACGGCAAGGCGGTTATAGCAGGCCAGAAGCTTGTTGAGTGGGATCCTTACTCAATGCCGATTATGACAGAGGCAGGCGGCAGGGTTGCCTTCGGTGATATTCTTGACGGTGAGACAATAAAGGAAGAGGTTGATGAGGTGACAGGCCTTTCAAGAAGGGTTGTTATTGATTATCAGGGAACAACATTAAGGCCGCGCATCTCAATAAAGGATGAACATAACAAGACTGTTGCGAGATACCTTCTTCCAATCGGCGCGCATATCCTGATTGACAAGGGCGATTATGTGTATCCCGGCGATGTGCTTGTAAAGATACCGAGAGAGACGACAAAGACAAAGGATATTACAGGCGGTCTGCCAAGGGTTGCTGAGCTCTTTGAGGCAAGAAAGCCAAAGGAGCAGGCAGTAATCAGCGAGATAGACGGAACCATAGAATACGGCGGTTTTGTAAAGGGCATGAGGAAGATTGTTGTCAAGAATGAGATGGGAGAGGCAAAGGAGTATTTTATTCCCAAAGGAAAGCATGTTAATGTGCATGAAGGCGACTGGGTAATGGCAGGCGAGCCTTTAATGGACGGCGCTGCTAATCCCCATGACATACTTGATATCCTTGGTCCAAAGGAGCTGCAGAAATATCTTGTTGACGAGGTGCAGCAGGTTTACAGATTACAGGGTGTTGCCATTAATGATAAGCATATTGAGGTAATAGTAAGGCAAATGCTCAGGAAGGTCAAGATAGAAGATACTGGTGATACTGATTTCTTGATCGGCAGCCAGGTAGACAGGTTTGACTTTTCGGCTGAAAACGAACGCGTCATTGCAAAGGGCGGCAAGCCTGCAATCGGAAAGCCGATACTGCTTGGCATAACAAAGGCTGCCTTAACAACAGACAGCTTTATTTCTGCTGCATCCTTCCAGGAGACAACAAGGGTATTAACAGAGGCAAGCATAAGCGGAAAGGTTGATTATCTTGTAGGCCTTAAGGAGAATGTGATTATTGGAAGGCCTATACCTGCAGGAACAGGCATGCCGGAATATAAAAACAGCTACATAAAATTTAAAAAGGAGGCGAAGGTTCGGGAGCGGGCTAAAGTTGAGGAGGCTGCATTAAACAGAGTAGAAGAAAAGGTTAGTTAAGGTTCTTTTTTATAAAGTACTGGCATCCAGTCAGTTAGTTATCAGGGGCTTAATATATTAAGCCCCTGATATATCCTTTTGCTACATTTGGCAAAAAGAAAACCCTTGACAAGTCTTAAAGTTTCTAATAAAATACACAGGTTTTTCTCACTAAACAGGTTTGTTCTGTTTTTTATTGATTTTACAAATAGATAAAGCAAGATTTGATAATTTTAAGGAGAGTTTAGTGCCAACAATAAGTCAGTTAATTAAGAAGGGAAGAAAAAAGATAGAGAATAGGACAAAGAGCCCTGCCCTGATGAGCTGTCCCCAGAGGCGCGGTGTGTGTGTAAGGGTTTATACGACCACACCAAAGAAGCCTAACTCAGCATTGAGAAAAGTGGCCAGGGTCAGGCTTACAAATGGTGTTGAGATAACATCTTACATACCTGGTGTGGGGCACAACCTGCAGGAGCACTCCATTGTTGTAGTAAGGGGCGGAAGGGTTAAAGACCTTCCGGGTGTCAGATACCATATTGTAAGGGGCGCTCTGGATACATTGGGTGTGCAGGACAGAAAACAGGGAAGGTCAAAATACGGGGCAAAGAGGCCAAAGTAATTATATAGTGAACATTCAAAGAATATAGTCAATGACGATGTAACGATACTTAATATATTTGCTATAAGAAGGATTTAATGATATGTCAAGAAGAAGAGTAGCCGTAAAAAGAGAGATACTGCCAGACCCAAAATTTAACAACAAGCTTGTTGCTAAATTTGTAAGCGTTCTTATGAAACAGGGAAAGAAGAGCCTTGCTGAGTCTGTATGTTATAAGGCATTTGATATTATAAAAGAAAAGACAGGGAATGATCCGTTAAAGGTGTTCAAGTCAGCAATTGAAAATGTCAAGCCTGTTGTAGAGGTTAAATCAAGAAGGGTAGGCGGTGCATCTTATCAGGTGCCGGTTGACATAAGGCCTTCAAGAAGGATTGCATTGGCGTTAAGATGGATAATTGGTTATTCAAGGGAGAGGGCAGAAAGGACAATG
>JACRON010000181.1 GCA_016214425.1 Nitrospirota bacterium | reverse complement strand
ATGTTGATTCCAATATAGAATAAACTGCTTTGCGGCGCTTGCTGCATCCCCATCATATTTATTGTCCTCCAATATTAGAATTCATGCAGCATTATAACTTTATTCACTACTAAATTCCATCGCTATTTGGGCAACAGCCCGGATAGATATAGCCAGCGGGGCCAGACTGACTGATGTAGGAACAAATATATGCGGCCCCGAGGGCCCGAGTATTGACAAAGAAGGCAATGTTTATTTCAATACCCGTATGACACCCTGCAATCATTCAGGTATATGGAAAATTACAGGTGGTACAGAGACAATTGCCACACAGGTTGTACCACCATTTAGCAGTTGGGGTGAGGGGACAGCATTTTTAACTAAAGGCCCTTATGCCGGCTGTATCATTGCATCTGACTCTACTACAGGTCGTATTGTTAGATCCTGCCCTCCGGATTTTGGAACTGCGGTTAATTTTATTAGACCTGGTGGAATTACAATAGGAATAGCAATAAATAGTACTGGGGATATCTTTATCTCAAGAATAACAAGAGAGCCATCGGCAACATCTGGAGATATTTTACGCTATGATCCCAATGGTATATTTAAAGGCGTTTTTGCCACTGATCTAAAATACCCATTATTTATGGAATTTGATGAAGCCGATAATTTATATGTTGTGGAACTTGATCGTAACCAAGTGATAAAAATAAGTCCTATAGGTGTCAAAACTGTTCTTGCTATTGGTTTAAATGGGCCTGCGGGTATTGCTATCCCTCCACAAGCAAAATCATCTAACTTCAACTCCGTCCGCCTCATAGACACCATCTCCACAGCCAACATAGACCTTGATACATCTTCCTTCTCAAAACAGCCTGTGAGTATTACCCAAGACACAGCAAACAATAAAACAATGATTGAATGGCAGTTTAGCAGCTTCTCCATCGGCCAGCTTGAAAAACTAAACTTTGATGTAATACTAAAAAACCCTATCCCAGGTGAAGACAGGCTTGTAAACCACAAACTTGAGCTGATATATCAGGATGCAGCAGGAAATCAGATAAGAAAGGAGCTGCCATCCCAATATGTCCATGTCCTTAACTCTAACTTTAACATAATACCAACAACAGACAAGATAGAATACAATGCCAATGAACAAGGTATAGTTAATCTTACAATAACAAACATAGGCGACATGGCCAGAACAGTTGACATACATGTAAACATGGTAGACTCCATTGGCAACATGGTCTCTCAGATAACTCTGATACCAAACACAACCTTTAATGCTGGCCAGACACTTACCTTTCCAAACATAACTTTTAGCACTGGAAACACCTTCTCCGGTCCGTATCAGATACAGGCAACACTATATGAGCAGACAAACCCAGCAGGAAGGGGAAAGACAGACATTGCCATCAAATCACCAATACCCTCACTTGGCATAAGCTCAGGTATAACAACAGACAAGACTGCCTACAATGCCAATGAAAATGTCAAAATTGCATCAATAGTTACAAGCACAGCGCAAAACTATATATACACAAACCTGACAGCCAAAATAAAAATAACGAACCCCAATAATCAGATAATAACTGAATACACCCGCAACATACAGACATTAATGCCTAATGCAAGAAGCGAGGGCAGCTTCTACTTTAACACAGCCTCAAATCCGCCTGGTATCTACAATGTAATACAGGAGATATATCAGGGAACAGAAAAGATAAGCCAATCAGCCGCTGCCTTTACCATACTCTCCACTGCCCAGACAGGCATAGGCATAGCAGGCACAATAACACCCAATCCAAAGACAATAATAAGATGGCAGCCAATAACTATTAACTATAATGTAACCAACATAGGAAACAGCAACATATCAGACTTAAATCTCAAAATACTCATAATAGACCCTGAAACAGGAAATGCCCTGATTATCCTGACAGATACAATCAGCCAGTTAAGCATAGGAAGCACAACAACAAACCTGAAGACTATACCGAATCTTGACCTGATAGCAACAAAAAAGCCAAAGGACTACCTTATAATCCTTCAGGGCGCTTTACCTGCTGGAGCAGTAACCATGGCATCATCCTACATAACAGTAATGCCCCCACTAAACATAACAAAAGAAACAAAAGGCAATGCAAGAGCACTGATATGGTTATGTAAAGAAAATAATGGCCATCATCAATCACATGAAACAGACAATGAATGTAAAGGAGAGACCGACCCTCTTGAGCCAATAATCAAAGAGGCATTAAAACAATTAGGCATATATTACTATCTCATAGTCTATGACAAAAAAGACTTTGAAATCTATCTACGCTCAAATGAATTTAACACATACTTAATCTTCAATGACCATGAACCAATAGAAGACCATATAGACGAAGAACTGACAGAGCACATAAATGCAGGAAAAGGGATAATTGCCTTCTTTATCAAGAAAGAAGAAGAGCACAACAATAATGATAACAATGAAAATAGCCTACCCGTCTTTGGTGTAAGATTCAAAGGCTACCTGCCTGATGAACAAAGGACACTATACCTTGCTGATACAGAATTAACAGATGCTGACACAATAACAACATCAGGCAAGGTAGAAAAGACAGAGCTATTGCCAAACTCCTCAGCCCAGATAATGGCCTACTTCAATGATGGCACGCCAGCAATAATAACCAACACCTATGGAAATGGCAAGGCAATACTCTACACCTTTGACCTGAGAAAAACAACAGAGACAGCAACACAAACACAATTAACAAACCTACTCAAAAAAGCAATAAAATACACAGCGCCAGCAAAAGAACCCATAATCTCAGGAGGCATAATACCGGTTACAATAAAGATACAAAGCCTTGGCACCGCAGCAACATTAAAGATAGAAGAACAACTGCCTCCTAATGCCACAATAATAACAGACTCCACTGCCATTAGGACAGGAGATGTCCTCTCATGGGTAATAAATATAGCAGCCAATGAAACAAAAGAAATAGCATACTACCTGATAGCGCCAGATGCAGCAAACATAACCTTGAACACAAGCGTATACTATCTATCAACAAGCAGCATATATGAACTTTATGACCAGGTACAAATAAACATAAACATTAAAAACAGCATAACTCAAATAACAGCGCCAATAATAGAAAAACTCAACAGTCTCATACTAACAGACAAAAAGGCGGATGAGGAAAGGCAGGAAATAATAAAGAACCTTACAGAACTACAAAACCAGATAATACCGCAAGACAAGAAAGATGCAAACAAGGCATGGGAAGAGGCAATAAAGAAGACCCTTAAGGCAATTGAAGAGCTAAAGGATATAAGAGAACAACTGCAGAATGCAAACCTCCTTGACATAAACACTGAAAAGAGCCTAACTGAAATCCGCCTTGGCTTAGATGAGCTATTAATCTTTGCAGAGATTAAGTGGTATGGGAGCAGGTAGGGGCATCGCTAAAATGGTCGCTCAGGGATTAATCTGCCTTATTGATACAACATTCTCAATCGGTATGCCAATCCACTGAAACTCGCCTTTGAGGTTAATCTCCTCCTCGCTTACCTCCATAAGTATGCCTGTGTAGGTAATCTCATGCGCAACAACCTCAACCTTTTTGCCAATCATCTGGGCTATGTCGTCTATTATCATAAAAACCTCCTATGAAGGAAATTGATTGCACAGATTCTGAAATACGATTACACAGATTAAGGCAAAAAGATTAGTTTTTAATCTGTGTAATCTGCTTCTTAAAATCGGTGTAATCGTATCATCTCCTATTTTAAACTGTATTAACCATTATCCCCTTCGCCTCGCAAAGCTTCTTTGCAAACCTCTCTGCAAGAAACACAAGAGATTCAATATCAATAAAGTTAAGGACGGTCTTGTCCATTAATATCTTTACCCTTGCAGGAAAATCCTCTTCCTTATTCTCATCCCAGAAGAGAAGCAGAAGCGGTATCTTTGGAAGCACAGAAAATCTATACGCAAGGGCGCATTTAAATTCAGCAGTTGCATCTATGCCAGCAAGAAGTCTGCAGGCATCCCTGAGCTCCTCCTTTTTGCCGGCAAAATTTTTTATAAGCACATTCTCGCTGTTATCCTTAAAGGACTTCTGCTTGGCAAAGGTGTTCGGAAGGTCGCCAAATGATATCCACTCGTTCTTCAAACTGCCTTTCCCTCTTGTATTAACATAGATGATTAAAAATATCTTTGCCCATGCGCTCGGCTGCAAGCCGTCGTCCCTGACAATATCGCCGGTTTTTGAGACCTTATATTTATGATTAAAAAGGTTAAGGCGCAGATACTCTTTGTCATCCTCATTCAGATATTCTGCGCCAAGTCCGTCTGCAGATACTCTAAAGTCAATATCCTTTATCCTGTTTTTAATCTCCTCTGCTGCCTGTGCATAGGCATTTGAACCAGAGCCTGTTGTTAATGGCTTAATCTCGCCAATGAGCATCTTTAGCTCTTTAAGCTCATCCCCTTCAAGGCTGACGCACTTTTCAATAACCTCCTGCCTTAAGGCAACCCTTGTTGCAAAGACAAAGCAGGACGGAGAACCGCACCTTCCACAATTTGTCTGAGGCAGCTTTTTATATATATCTACAGCAGTAACAGCCATATAGAAATATTAACTGAATTTACAATTGCTGTAAAGTGATTTTGTATTGACCTTTTTTAACAAGGGGAATATACTTTTTATGCCTGCAATGACAAGGCTATTTTATAAGGCTCATGTAGCGCTTAGACATGCTTATTCTGGCAGAAAAGTAGACTTTGATGTTCCTGCTTGATACTAACATAATAATTGCTTACCTCAAAGGCAATCATGCCATCAAAGACAAAATAATTTCAAATATTGAAGAAATTGCAGTCAGCGCTCTTGTAATTGCCGAGCTTAATTACGGGGCAAAATCCTCACAGTATCCTGAGAAGAATCTGATAAGTCAAGAGCAGTGTTTCTTTCTTCCTATGCGAGATAGAGCAAGGGTGTAAAACTCAAGGTAGTGTCAAGACTTATGTGTAAATTCTTTTAAGGGTTTTCTTCCCCATTGATTATTTAGATGGCTCAATACTGCATATACTATCCTCTCAATACTCTGTGTATTGTTAAAACAACTCATGGGCCTCGTCCTTCTTCTTACCTCCACAAAGGCCCTTTCTATTACATTTGTAGTCCTTACCTTTATCCTTATCTCAGAAGGGCAATAGTAGAAGTTCAGTAACTCCTCTATATCCTTCTCTATACATCTTACTGCATTAGAGTATATTGCTCCCCACCTCTTTGCCCACTTACTATATGCCTTCACAGCTTCTTTCCTGTTTTCCGCACTGTATATAACCCTCGCCTCATTTATACACTTCTCCTGATCCTTCTTCTTAAGATAATTAGCTACATTCCTTAGCTTATGAGCCCAGCACCTCTGTCTTTTTACATAAGGATAAAGTGCATCTATAGCATTGATAAGCCCGGCATTGCCATCCGTTATTATTAACCCCAATGCCTCCCCTGTAATTCCACGATTGTAAAGATTATTTAAAAAACATCCCCACTTGCTCTCACTCTCATGCTTCACTATCATAAAGTCTATAAGCTCCCTCTTACCATCAACCCTTATCCCATAAGCTACCAATACCACTTTCTTCTTTGAACCAAATCCCGTCCTCATCTTTAATACTATACCATCAAAAAAGAGATATAAGTATCTATCCTCAAGCCTACGACTATGATACCTTGATACCTCTTCATCAAGACCTTTTGCTATGTTAGATATGGTCTGGGCTGATACCCCTTCGCCTAATAGCGGCCTTAGCGCCTCACCAGTCAGCCTTGTAGATGCACCATATAAGAATATCCTCATCAATGCAGCATCTACCTCATCTACCCTCTGCTTATATCTTGGTATTATATTGCTCTTATAACCTCCTCTCCTTATCCTCGGCATCCTTACGCAAAGCCTGCCATCCTTAAGGGTTATCCATCTTGACCAATAACCATTACGGTAATCCTTACGGATAGATGCCCGTTCATAGGGCAAACATTGAACCAATATCTCACGCTCAGCCTCTAATGCCTCCTCTATCAACCTCTTCCTAAATGCCTTTACAGTCTCATCATGCCTTTCCCAGTAATCAATAAAACTACCCTTTACTTCCTTCATTAAATCTGATACTGTTAGTTTTGTTAATTCCTTTACTTGCATGGGTGTATTCCTCCTTTTATTAATCTGATACTGTTAGTTTTGTTAATTCCTTTACTTGCATGGGTGTATTCCTCCTTTTATTAATGGTTAATCCCAAAACCAATGGAGAATACACCCATTCTTCTTTCTAAACAAGATTTTACACAGAATATTTTACACTACCAAAACTCAAATAACTATTGACATATACATATAATATACATATAATAGCCTATGAAGGTTGTTTGGGATACCAATAAAGCATCAGAAAATCTTGAAAAGCACGAAATAGAATTTTCACATGCTGCGACAGTTCTTGATGACCCACTGGCAATAACCATAGAAGACGAGCGGCATGAAGAGAAGCGTTTTATTACTCTTGGAGCAGACCTTTTAGGAAGAATACTGGTTGTTGTATATGCCTATGCAGGAGAGGATAAAATCAGGCTAATTTCAGCCAGAAAAGCGGCTAAAAAAGAAAGGAAACCCTATGAAGAAAAAAAATGACATAAAGAAGGAATACGATTTCAGCAAAGGTAAACGAGGGCCTGTTATACCGCATAAAAACAAGACCCGCATCACTATCTGGATAGATACTGATATACTTGAATGGTTTAAAAATGAGGCTGAGCAAGAAGGACAGGGCTATCAGACCGCTATGAATCAGGCTTTGCGCAACTATACCAAGCAGGACAAGCGGCCAATACAGGAAGTGGTCAGAGAAACAGTGCGTAAGGAGTTATTGAAATTAAGGAAGGCAAGTTAATAAACTGTAGCGGAATATACTTTTTATGCCTGCAATGATGAGGCTATTTATAAGCTTAATATAAAGAGATTGCGGATTATAAAGTGCGGGTTATTAAGGCAGTGGATGGTAGAAACTGATATTTCAAGACTTGGCGCTGTTCCTTTCTCTAAATGAGGAGACTGATATGGAAAGTTCAATAATTCCACAACAGATTATAGAAAACAAAATACTTTTTATCAGAGGCAAGAAGGTGATGCTTGATAGAGATTTGGCTACACTTTATGGCGTTGAGACAAGGGTATTGAATCAGGCTGTTAGAAGAAATAAAAAGCGTTTCCCTGAAGATTTTATGTTTCAGTTAACAAAAGATGAAATGGTGAATTGGAAATCACAAATTGTGATATCCAAAGTAATGCGCCTTTTTATCAGTTGTTTTTTAAGGCAGTGGAGAGTATAATTATAAAAAGGAGGGTGTTCTATGGGACACAAAATAGCGAAAGCAATTATAGAGAATGGCAAAATAAAATACATAAATAAAGAACTGCCGCATAAAAAGATAGAAGTTCAGATTATTTATGATGATTTAGAGGAGACCCTTTCATCTGAGGATATTAACAAAGTTGTTAAAGAAACTTCAGGAATATATAAAGATATTGATGCAGGGCATGAGGCAAAAAGATTAAGGGAAGATTGGGAACGAAATGCCCGAAGCGGTATGGCAAAATGTAAATAGAAAGGAGAATTTTTATGTCAACAACTTTAGAGAACAAGCTATCCAATTTAATCCATGAGATAAAAGAGATAAAAAGGAGATGATTTTTCGGGAAATTAAAATGGCACATATTGCAAAACACAAATTAAGCAAGTGGAAAGCGCTGGGAGAGAAAGTATCAGCCACATGGAATAAAGTTTCAGCAGTTGAAGAAATATCCCAACAGCGGGAGATAATATTTCCTTTGTAATTCTTGATGATAAATCTGCAATGGAAGCAGCAGACATTGCTGCAAAGACAGGACTGCGTGGAATGGATGCAAAGGTGGTAAATTTTTTATATAAAATTGATAAATGAACTTCGTTTATTAAATGCTCTTTTCACGAAAAAAAGATTAAAAAATGTTAGGTACTGAACATGTGGAGATTTCTCTTGGAGGATAAATATCATGAAACCCTGTAGAATTTTTTCATTTCTAATACTTTTTGTTTTCCTTATTGTTGTTTCGTGTACCTCTACAAAAACAACGCGCTTTCGTACATATTCGCCCAAGATAGAGAACTGTCAAATTGAGTTCTTTACCTCAGAGAGAGAAATTCCAACGGAACGGCCTTATGAAGTGCTTGGGATCATTACCCATGAGCGGGAAACCAACAATCCAGATGCCGCTATGAAGGCAATTAGATCTGAGGCCTGCTCGCTTGGCGCTGATGCTGTTATTCTCGACAGGCTGTGTGAAAAGTCCCTTCTTTGAAGATACCTTCTGTGGTATAATTTAAGAAAAACTACGGAGGCCATATGAAATTTCTTTCTCAAACAGACAAGGATCAAATGATGCTGCTTCCACTCTCCATCAACGACT
>JACRON010000180.1 GCA_016214425.1 Nitrospirota bacterium | reverse complement strand
TTTTTACCCCAGGCACGCCTCCAAGCAGCCTTCCCATGCTGCCTGCAGGTTTCATTAGATATTGTGTCCCAATCAGCACAGATAACCTTCCTGCAACCTCACTCATTGGAGTAAGTATCGGCAGACTGCCATCTTCAAGCTCTACTGTTTCGTAGGCTATAAATACTGCCTTTGTTTTAATAAGGGCGTTGATTAGTTCTTTGTCTGCTGATAAATGGAGGAAGGTAAAGATTATATGATTCTCTTTTATTAGAGGATACTCTGCTGACAGAGGCTCCTTTACCTTGACTATCAGCTCTGACTTGTCATAGACCTTCTTTGCATCATCAACAATCTCTGCCCCTATATCTTTATATTCCTTGTCTGTAAAGCCGCTTCCAATGCCTGCTGATTTTTGTATAATAACCTTATGACCAGCATTTACAAGAAGACCTGCGCCAGAAGGTATTAATGCAACCCTATATTCGTTATCCTTAATTTCCTTAGGGATACCGATAATCATTAGAAGCATTTTTACAACTATTTGCCAATAAAGTCAATAAAGATTTTTAAGGAGCGGAATTTAATTGCTTAAAATCAATTCCTGCCCTTTTTATGCAGAATGTTATGAAGGAGGGTATAAGACTTGGAAGGCGCGATTAAGGAGACCCGCACTTTCACTCAACCAGAGTTAAGAGGGCCATGATTCCCACGCCCATCATTATTGAAATAAGCTGCCATAAGGATCTTGATGCCCTGACCTCGTGGTGGAGCTCGGGGATGAGATCAGAGCCTGCTATATATAAAAAGCACCCTGCTGTGATCGGCAGCAGCGCTGCTGTATAGCCTTCAATATGCGATCCAATGAGCAGTGAGATGATTGCACCGAGGACAGCAAAAGAGGCGGACATAAAATTAAAGAACAGCGCCTTTTTAATAGAGAGTCCGCCGTGAACAAGCACGCCGAAATCTCCGATCTCCTGCGGTATTTCGTGTAGAATAATTGCAATTGTTGTTGTGATTCCAATAGGAATACTCACTATATAACTTGCTCCAATAAGCATCCCGTCTATAAAATTGTGCACGCCGTCTCCGATTAAATTCATTGTCACCAAAGGATGTGGATGCTCCTCAGATGTAGGTATATGGCAATGCCTCCAGCGTATGAATTTTTCCAATACAAAAAAGAGGAGAATTCCAAAAACAATAAACAGGGATGTTGTCAATTTTGTGCCGAGTTTTTCAAACGATTCAGGAAGAAGATGAATAAATGCATCGCCAAATAAGCCGCCAATGGCAAAGCTGACCAGAAAGAGCAATATTTTATTTAGCCTCTCCCTGTCAAATAACAGGCCGATGATGCCAATAAAAGATATTGCACTGATTAATACGACACTGCCTATTGTATATAACCATATCTCCATGAGAATGAACTTCTATTTGTTAAAAAATCTGAACAAGAAAAAGAGCAGTGAAAGCAGCACGCTTATTATAATTGATGTAACAATTGGGAAATAAAAACGGAAGTTCTCCCTTTCCACTACAATATCCCCAGGCAGCCTCCCAATGGGCAGAAATTTCCCCACAAACTGATAGATAAGGCCAGCTATTATTAAGATGATTCCACCGATTATTAATATCTTTGCTACAGGGTTCATATAATTATTAATATAGGGGCGAACGGCCGTTCGCCCCTATCTACCATTTAAAATTTTTAACCTATAATATCACAACTTCTTTATATTTCAAAAACAATTTTGCTATAAGCCGTCAGCCTTATGACACATACCGCACTTATTTGTATACGGTATCGGCATTGCTTTTCCCGGTTCCGCAGCCTTAACACCAATATTGTCCTTTCTTGGCACATCAAAGATATGGGATGTAATATCATTCATCCAGTAATTTTTGCCATCTTTGCCTGTCAAGCCCTTGCCGAATCCTGCGCCTGTCTGCATTGTCTTTGTTGCATGGCAGTCAATGCAGTTTATCTTGCCTTTTTCAGCAAAGCCGATTTTTGCCTGCATATGTTTCTTTATGTCACTATTCTCCTTGTGGCATGTTGCACAGAGAGAATTTTTATCATCCCTTACATCTGCACGCATCTGGTGTTTAAATCCTGTCATGCCGTGCGGATTGTGGCAGTCTGCGCAGGATAAAAGCTGATTGCCATTTCTGTATTTTTTTGACTTGATAAAATCAGTATACTGCTGGTGATGCGCCTTAGAATGAATGCCATCAGGCCAGTAGTCCTTTTCACCAGCATCTTCTCTGGATGTGTAATTTAGCAAGAATTCATTTCTGCTCATGCCCGGCAGCATCATCTTGTAATCCTTGTTTATCGGCTGTTCGTTGTTTGTAACGCCAAGAGGCCTGCTGTGGCATTGGCCGCAGATGATGCTTGACCGCTCTGGCGACAGTTTGCCCGGGCTTACAATAGTAACAGCCCTCTTTGCAATTGGAGCCTTAACATGCTCAGAGCCGGGTCCGTGGCATACCTCGCAGCCTATGTTCAGCTCATTTGGGATGCCATCTCCGTCAATATCAAGTTCTCCATTTGGGTCATTCACAGCGCCTGCAATATATTCATCACCTGCCTGCTTAAGTGTGTATCCTGTATAATGGCAGGATGCACACTCTGCTTCAAAGGATTTCTTTTTTGGCGGGTCTGTAAGTTTCCTTGTTTCTTCATTATAGAGCCAGTCAGCGTGATAGTCCCTCCATGGCTTTCGTGTCCTGTCCCCGAAACTGTCGTCTCCCATTGTGTTGAACTGCAAAAAGGGGAAGTAGTTTTTTCCAGCCTTGAAAAGATACCTTTGTTTGTACAGTCCTCCGCCATAAGTTAAATCAATTGTATATGTTCTTGCAGGGTCAGAAGGGTCTTTCAGATTTTCTGTCTTGAATTTCAGCTTGCCATTGCTGTCTTTAAAAAATGTGGCTGTAAAGCTTGCAGATGCTGGATCAGAAGGGAGCTTTTCTGATACCATATACTTATCAAAGCCCCTTGTCTTGTCAAAATTATAAAAGTAAAATTTCATGCCCGCCTCAAGCTTTTTCAAGCCATTGTCAAGTTCAGGAAAGTCTGATGAGTCCTGCAGCTTGCTGTCCTTGCCTGCAGCCCTGATGCCGAGTTTATGCAGGGTTTTCCTTTCGGTCTCATACGGCTTGTGGCAGAGAAGGCATTTTGAGGTTCCAACATAAGTGGCGTTTGAAGGCGGGTTTCCAGATATGAGAATCTTTATTGTCTTGCTTCTTAGTTCAGAGAAGATTGTCTTCAAGGGGTTCATCATTTTTTGAATCTCTTTTTATCTCTATCTTTGTCTTAGCCATTGCCTCAATATCAGATGCGGGTATCAGATAGACGGTTGCCTTTGATAGAGGCTGGTTTGAGGCATCTGCAACCTGTCCTTTTAAAGCGGTACCGCCTGTCTTTTGTGCTTCTGCATGAAAATTGTAAAATATTATTCCGAGAATACAGAAAGAGATAAACACTGTTAATAGAATCTTTGTTCTCATCAATTGCCTCCTTTTATTAAATATTAATAAGAAACCGTTGCGAAGTGTTTTTGGTTTTTTTGTTCTTCCGCATCACCTCCCTCTATAATAGAATTGCGGGCAAAGCTGTCTTTCGCTACTCCGTAGCTTCAGAACAGCGTAGGATAGCGAGGCAATCCCTTATCTATAATGCCTCTCCAGTTCAGATGCATGCATTGTTCCAACAATATCTGCGTTCTTTTCAAGCCAGTCGCTTATGCCTGCCCTGCCCCTCGCCTTTTCTTTAGATATTAAAAGATTGGACATTAAGCCGTCAATCTCGTCTTTTGTTAATAAGATATCCTTTACCATATAGCCGATAACCTTTGCTGCAGAAAGGGCTGCCTTAGGAGGAAGATATATTATCACGGCCTTGCTGTGAATTTTTTTTATAATAAGTTTAACCAATTCTTCAAAGGTATAAATCTCTGGCCCTGCAGCATCAATAATCATATTCTCCTTTTTATTTGAAGCATCTATGGCAATATCAGCCAAATCCTCAACAAAGACAGGCTGGAGTTTGTATTCCCCTGTTCCCGGGATTGCAAATACAGGAGATTTTCTTAGAAGCCATGCAATATTGTTTATCAGTATATCCTCAATGCCAAAGGTTACAGTTGGCCGTATGATTGCATAAGAGAGCTTAGAATCAATGATTGCCTTTTCTATTATTCCTTTTCCCTTGAAATATGGGAGGGGTGAGTCCATATCAGCATTTGTGATGCTGATATGGACTATCCTCTTGATGCCTGCCTCTTTGGCTGCCTTAATCAGTATCTCTGTATGCTCAACTGCCTTTTCAAATGTGAGCGAGCCGTGTGGAAAACGGACCCAGTAGGTGTTGTATAAGATAGCTGCGCCTTCAAGATTTTTTATAAGCTCCTTTGGTTTTTCAAAGTTAAAAGGAAAGACGCTGACACGGCTGCCAAAGGGATTGGGCCTTTTTGGGTGGCCTGTGAGGGTCATCACATTTTTGCCCATTGCTAAAAGCCGCTCTGTAATGTATTTGCCTGTGAAGCTGAATGCGCCTGTTACAACATTTAATTCAGAGGCTTTCATAGGTGATCACCCGTGGGTTGAAGATTTAAATTTCTAAAAAGCTAAATAGTTAATAGGAACTTTCTGGAACGCATATAACTTCCTCTATCTTCTCACTGCCTGGTTCTGCACTTGAATGACCGAATAATTTCACCGATTGGTAAACATACCATGCCCGCAACCTTGACATGCCATCTTCTCTACATATTTTTTGT
>JACRON010000037.1 GCA_016214425.1 Nitrospirota bacterium | reverse complement strand
TAAGACTGCTGTTTAATCCCTTTCCTTTAATATCTACCAATGCAGCGTCAATGCCGTCTGTTGATGTGCCTGAAATCAGACCAATGACTATCATCCCCTTTTATGCGCCTCCCTTATTCTTTTTAACAATCCAGCATCCATCATTATATCTGCGCCTGTCATTGCCATTGCCTTTGCTGCAATGAGCATCCCTCTCATGCCTGATTCAGAGCCTGCAATGGCATTAAACTCCTTTGTATGATGAGGTATCTGTTTATGGCATATATCAAGGTTGGGATGGATAGTCGGCGCTATCTGGCTTACATTGCCTATATCTGATGAGCCAAGCTCCTTATATTCATCCCATTTCCTTATCTTTACACCAAGTAATTTAAGATTCCTTTCAAATGCCTCAGCCAAAGGATAGTTTGGTCTGAAAGCTTCATAGGCATTCTCGCCAACCTTAATCTTTATCTTTACGCCTGCTGCATGAGCTGCTGCATTAAAGCATGTCTTTACCTTTTTCAGGACCTCCTGCGCATCCTTCATCTCCAAAGCGCGGACAAGGAACCTTGCAGATGTATAAGCAGGTATGATATTCGGCGCAGCGCCGCCATTCGTGATTATCCCATGTATTCTGACATCAGGTTTCAACTGCTGCCTCAATGCATTGATATTATTAAAAGCCAATATCATTGCATCCAATGCATTAGCGCCATCCCATGGTGTTGCTGCAGCGTGTGAAGGTTTGCCAAAATATTCTACTGTAACATCTATTGCAGCGAGCGCCCTTTTTACAATCTCTGTATCATTTGATGGATGAACCATCATTGCAACATCAAGGCTTTTGAAAACGCCTTTTTTTGACAGGATAACCTTGCCGCCCCCATTTTCCTCTGCTGGCGTGCCAATAACAACAATCCTTCCTTTTAATCCTGATTTTGCCAATGCAATTGCAGCTCCAATTGATGCAGGGCCAATAAGATTATGTCCGCAGCCGTGTCCTACCTCTGGCAGGGCATCATACTCTGCAATAAAGCCAATTACTGGGCTGCTGCCTTTTGTGTAAGCAGCACGGAATGCGGTTTTTAATCCACCGACACCTTTTTCAATTTTAAAACCGTGCCTTTTTAACGCAGAGGTGAGGAGCCCTGATGCAAAATCCTCTTCAAAGGCAAGCTCTGGCTTTTTGTGAATCTCCTTTGCAATGGAGATAAGCAATGGCGAAAGCTCATTAATCTTTTTTATAATCCCCTCTTTTACCTTATCAGACATAAAGGTAAATTTACCCTTTTTATATTAATGAGTCAAGGGAGAAATAACCTTGACAAATAAAGGACATTGGCATATATTTTATATATGAAAATAAAGTATTTTGGCCATGCTGCCTTTAAAATCACGCAGGAAAAATACGCTGTTAGGGTTATAACAGACCCTTATGAGCCCGAGTGCTACAATGGCAGCATCAAATTTTCAGAGATTGAGGATGAGACAGAGTTTGTTACAGTATCACACAGCCATCCTGACCACAGCAATTTTGCAGGCCTAACAAGCAAGTTAGAGGTAATCAAGAGCATTGGAAAAATAGAGAAGGCAGGCATTATATTTAACGGCATTGAGGCTTATCATGATAATTCAAAAGGCGCTGAACGGGGCAGAAATATTGTATATACCATAAAAGCAGACGATATAACTGTCTGCCACCTCGGTGATTTGGGTCACACATTAACAGAGGAGCAGATAAAAAAGATAGGCAGTATTGATGTGCTTCTTATCCCAGTTGGAGGCGGAAACACCATAGACAAAAGCGCTGTTGATTCTGTAATAAATGCATTAAAGCCAAAGATAATAATACCTATGCACTATAAAAGTGATAAATGCGGTTTAAACATAGCTGGCATAGACCAGTTTTTAAAAGGGAGGAAGGGGGTAAGGCATTTTAAGGAATCTGAGATTGCTATAACAAAGGATTCGCTGCCTCGTGAGACAGAGATATTTGTGATTCCGCCTTCTAATTAATTATATGAATGGCCATAAATTAAAAGTCTTTTGCGCTGTTGCAGAAACAGGGAGCTTTTCAAAGGCATCCAAGATGGTGAACCTCACCCAGCCTGCTGTAAGCCTTCAGATACAGGCGCTGGAGGAGTCTTATGAAGCAGCGCTCTTTGAGCGAAGCGGAAAGAACATAACCCTTACACCAGCAGGAAAGCTCCTGTATCAATATGCAAAGGATATACTGAATCTATATTCAACAGTTGAAAAGGAGATAAATAGCCTTACAGGCCTTTCAAAGGGGAATCTGCAGGTAGGCGCAAGCTCTACAATTGGAAACTATCTTTTACCTACAGTTATCATTGCCTTTAAAAAGAAATATCCAAAGATTGATGTTAACCTTTTTGTAAGCAATACAAAGGGTATTGCAGAGCTTTTAAATGCAGGCAGGATTGATATCGGCCTTGTAGAGGGCGATGTGCCAAAACAGTCCTTTGAAGTAGAGACGCTTCTTGAGGATGAGCTTGTCTTAATAATGCCGCCTGACCATCTCTGGGTAAAGAGAAAGAATATCTCTGTATCAGAATTATTGACCCAGCCTGTTATAATGCGCGAGGACGGCTCTGGCACAAGGCAGATGATTGAAAAACATCTCATGGCAAACAAAATATCGCCAAACAACCTGAAGATGCCGCTTGTGCTTGGAAGCACAGAGGCTATAAAGACAGCAGTAGAGCACGGCATGGGCGTCTCCATCCTCTCCAACTGGACAGTAAAAAAAGAGGTTCAATTCGGCACTTTAAGGACAAATACCTTCAGGGACATTCGGTTTACAAGAAATTTCAGCATTGTTTTTCATAAAAGAGGAGCCCTTGCAGCTACTGCAAAGGAATTTTTTGAATTTTTAAAGATATTCCCCTTCCAGAATATTTAGTTTAAACCTTAATAAAACATTTAATGCACCATTTGGTATAAAAGATTGAGAAGAGGAGTTAAAAGACAGGTAAGGAATTATAATAAGAAAAGGTGTAACTGTCAGTAAAATCAGCCTTCTTTCCTCTTCTATTCTATCTTTTCTAAACTATGGCATATTTATTGCATTTTGTCTAAGCATAGACATGAGAGGTATTCCAAATGTTTAAAAAAGCCATTATATTTTTAGTTCTCTTACTTGCTATTCCATCCTTAAATTTTGCAGAAGATGAGCCGGATGACCGCGTGGCAAGGCTAAGCCTGATTAAAGGCGATGTCTCCATCCAGAGGGCTGATGATAAGGACTGGATTGCAGCATCAGTAAATATGCCTTTGCAGACAGGGGACTATATATATTCTCCAAAAGGCGCAAGGACAGAGGTTCAGTTTGACAACAGCGGCTATATCAGGCTTTCAGAGAATACAGATTTAGGCATTCTAAATCTTTCAGATAAGATTATTCAGATGAAAATCGGCGCTGGAAGGGCAACATTGGGTGCAAATGAAACTCACTTTGAAATAGACACGGCTAATGCTGCCATTACCCCACTCTCATCTGGCAGGTATCGCATTGAGGTTGATGATGAGGGAAATACAACCTTAATAGTTCAAAAAGGAAAGGCAGAGATTTCTACAAATGCAGGTTCAATTACTATAACAGAGAATCAAAAGATAAAGATTGAAGGTGATGAGTCGCCAGAATACGAGATAGCCTCTGCTGATAAAAGGGATTCATGGGATGAATGGAATGATAAAAGGGACAGTGTATTGGCTTCTGTCAAGAGCAGGGAGTATGTGCCTGCCCGTGTTAGCGGCATTGATGACCTTGATGAACACGGCAGATGGATCTATGCTGCTGAATACGGCTATGTCTGGACACCAACTGTTGTTGAAGTTGGCTGGGCGCCGTACCGCACAGGCAGATGGGTATGGCGCGACCCGTGGGGATGGGTCTGGGTCTCTTATGAGCCCTGGGGATGGGCGCCGTATCATTACGGCAGATGGGCATTTGTCCCGGGAATTGGATGGTGCTGGGCGCCAGGAGAAAGGGCAGTTATGTGGAGATGGCGTCCTGCTCATGTTAGATTTGTAACAGGACCAGCATGGGTTGCATGGGTGCCATTAGGCCCGGGTGAGATATATTACTGGAGGCACACTGCTTCCGCTCATGTGAGCGTCTCAATAAATGTAAATGTTGCAAATGCTGTAACTGTTATTCATCATGATACATTTGTAAGAGGGGTAAGGGTCGCTGCACCGCTTCCACCGAACCCATTTAAGATTGGAAAGATTATTGCCGGGCCGCCATTGATAGTTCCGACAAAGGCGAGCTTGGCGCCATTGCCAGCAAAGGTTGTGCCAAGATATGCTGTGCCATCGCCAAAGATTATTAATAGGGCAGTTGTGGTAAAGACCCCTTCGCCGCCTGCGCCAAGGCTTTTTTCTGATAAGATAAAGGATATAAAAGCATCAAAAGGCATGCCTGTAAAGGCTGTAACTTCTGCCCCTCAAACACAACCTGCAAAAAAGGGCGTGGTCAAGACAATGCCTGTAAAGACAATACAGGAGCCAAAGGAGGGGACTAAGCCATTAAAGCCAAAGGAGACAAAAACACCAGTTGTGGAAAAGAGGGAGAGGCCCGAGTTTAAAAAGGATGACGGAAAGGTGCAAATCCCTGAAAGAAAAAAGCCTGTGCCTCAGAAGGGCGGTGAAATCACACCACAGCCTAAAAAGGAGCTAAAAAAGAAAGAAGACATCTCAGAACCAAAGCCGCGAAAAAAGGAGGGTATAAAGCCTAAGAAGGAATTAAAAAAGAGAGAGTATATTTCAGAGCCGAAGAAAGAGAAGAAACAGGATAAAGTAATTAAAAAGAAACAAGAGAAGGATGAAGACGATATAAAGAAGCAGCCTTTTAAAGAGCAGTCCAAAGATTTAGAAAGAGGGCAGCGGGGTAAAGACAAAGGCCCTCACTAAGGCTGTTTGGCAGCATTTGCATTATTCTTCCTCAGCCATTCATCAATCTTATTCTTGATAAGAGGAACAGCCTTCTGTGTTGCTGCAATTCCCTCGTTCATACACCTCTTTTTCTGTTCAAATTCAAGCATTCCAATATCGCCAACTTGCGGAGCGATTATAACATCTGAGCCTTTAATCTTAAATCTTGCTATCTCATTACCCATAATATTTACTGCCTGAAGGCTAATATCAAAGAGATTGTTAATCTCATAATTTACTATATTGCCCCCAACATCAACGGCAATCACAATATCTGCACCCCTCTGTCTTGCCACATCAACCGCAACATTATTTACCACACCGCCGTCTACAAGTGTCTTGTTTAAATAATTTACAGGGTGGAATACACCGGGTATAGCGCTGCTTGCATGAACAGCCTTTGCAACAGGGCCTTTGTCTATAACAACCATTTCGCCTGTATTTAAATCAGTGGCAACTGCAGCAAAGGGAATCCTCATCTCTTCTATATTTTTTACAGGCACAACCTTATTTACAAACTCCTCTATCCTGTCTCCCTTTACAGTACCCATCCGGGATGAGATAATGGTAAAGTCAAAAATATCATCCTTTGTAACCTTAAACGCCTCCCATTCAAGCTCAAAACTGTTGGCATGGGATGCGTATACTGCGCCAATCAGGCTTCCCACGCTTGTGCCTACAATCAGGTCAATAGGTATCTTCTCCTGCTCAAGCACCCTTATAACACCAACATGGGCAAGACCCCTTGCAGCGCCGCCGCCAAGGACAAGGGCGACCTTTGGCTTTTTTGGGACAATGATGGTTTCAGGCGCTGGCGTAACAGCCTTGCATGATAAAACAAAAAGGGCAATTGCCAACCATGTTATTTTTAACCTGTGCCTTGACATAATAATTTTTACTCTAATCCCAAATCTTATAAAAGTCAACCTTAAATCCCCTCTCTCCATCTTAGGAATGCCTTTTCTGCCTCTACGGCAATAAAGACTGTAAAAGATACAGCAAGGCAGAGGGAGAGCTCAACAGGGCTTAATGATGTTGTCTTGAAAATTTCCTGAAGCGGCGGCAGATAGGTTATCAAGAGCTGTAGTGTAAAGGTCAAAAGCACAGCGCCAAAAAGCTTTGCATTTGAAAACAGGCCAATGGTGAAAAGCGATTCTCTTTCTGAGCGGATTGCCATAACATGGAACATCTGAAACATGGCAAGGGTAAAGAAGGCCATGCTCTGCATGTGTTTGACATCGCTGTTTCTTAGCTCATACCACATTACAAATATAACGCCTGCTGCCATTAAAAGCCCCACCCATACTATATGCTGCCACATGCCCC
>JACRON010000107.1 GCA_016214425.1 Nitrospirota bacterium | reverse complement strand
ATGCAAGATTGCTTAATGCCCCGGCAGCAGCCTTTTTATAGAATACCCAGCTTGATATATTCAGCTCTGAGCCTGCAAAGACATAGCCTGCCTTATTATGAGGCACCATAGAATTAAAGGATGACATCTCAATCAATTCAAGCCCCTTTGCCTTCAAACCAATCAGTGGAAGGAAATAGCCTGAGTTTGAACCTGGATCCTTAAAGGCAACCAACCTTCCTTTCAGGTCTTCTATCTTTTGTATGCCGCTGTCTTTTCTAACAAATATCAGGCTGTTATATTCCCCAACGCCTTCCCTCCATACAGTAAGAATCGGTGCTGCATCCGCCTCAACCTTTAATAAAGTGGCTATCAATGGACTCTCTAATATAATGTCTATCTTTCCTTCTTTAACAAGTCTGATGAGGCTTGAGACTTTATTATCTCCAGCAAGAATAACCTCGCCTCGTTCAATGCCGATATCCTTAAGCCTATCTGAAAGATAAGTTATGATGGGCTCAAGCTTCCTCTGCTGGCTAATTACATCATTAGTAGCCCTGCCGATTGAAAGGACTTTCTTTTTGGGGGGCTCCTTGCTGTAGAGCGGCTCAAGCGGCAGGAAACTAAAGAATAGCATCAGGCACAAAACAATTATTTTATGCATACCCACCCCTGCAATTGTTTGTCATAATGATAAATCAACCATTGCCTTTTGTAAAGATATTAGTCCCAGAAGGGCTTTTTCATTTATTAGGGTTCTATTCTTTTAATCCGCTCTATTGCATCAAAGTCTTTATCATAGGAATAAATCTCGCTGTAGTCATAATATTTTACAAACTCCGCATTGTAGGCGTCAATGTAATCAATATTCTTTCTGCTGTAAAGGACAATGGCATCTGCGATAATATCCTTATCAGGGATATGCAGGCTTTCGGTAGCAACTATGATTGAAATCTTTTCAATAACATCCACCTTTGATAGTTTATAGTATGAAAGCAGTGTCCATATCAGCTCAGCAATTACGATTCCGGATGTTGCGAGGGCTATCTTGCCATCAACTGCTTTTTTAAAGAGCTCTCTGCATTTGTCAAATTTAGCGGCATCGTCTTTGGTTAGATACCTGAGAAATATATTTGTATCAACAAATTTTTTAATCATCAGCCTACCTTCCTGTTGCTGCTTTTTTAGCAATCTTTTTTCTCACATCTTCCCTGACCTTTCGGAAATCAATCGGCTTTTCCTCATGAGGGAGGCTTACTGACCCTGCAATATCAAGAATATTGCCCCGCAGCGGCTTGATAACAGCCTGATTGCCCTCAACAACAATAATAACCTTTTCTGATGGTTTAAGGTTTAAGGCCTTTCTTATCTCTTTTGGCACGGTCATCTGACCTTTTGATGTTAATACTGCAATTGGCATTATTTCCTCCTTTTTGTTTTTTTATTACATTATATAATTATTCTTACTTTGGTGTCAAAGGATTTCTACTAAAAAAGGAGGGGATTTAAAACCCGACTATGCTGCTTAAAAAGATATTGTAAATTATCATCTGTTTTGATAAAGTTAATAAATCTCAAAGGTATTATGCATTACAGAAGGATTACCATAATCAGCGCTGCAGGGATAATCATTCTTGCTGCATTAAATAAGAGTTGGGCAGCATACTCTGCTGCAACAATATTTTTAATCTGGTTTGCCCTGTCATGGTATGGCGTATTCAATATCAGAAGCCAGTTTATTGGAAAGACCTATTGGCGCGGCAATAGAAATGAAAAGAAGATTGCCCTGACTTTTGATGACGGGCCTTATGAGCCTTATACATCTCAGATTCTGGAGATACTGAAAAAATACAATGTCCGTGCTACATTCTTTTTAATCGGCAAGAATATTGAACGTTATCCTGAGGCTGTAAAACGGATCCACGAAAACGGCCACGAGATCGGCAACCACACATATATCCACAGGAGATTCTTTTATACCCTCTTTCCAGCAATAAAAGAGGATATAAACAGGTGCCAGGAGCTGATTAAAAATATTACAGGAGTAAATACAAGCCTTTTCAGACAGCCGCTCGGATTCAGAAACCCGAGTATCGTAAAGATGGTTGAAGACTTGAATATGCACATGATCGGCTGGACATTCAGGACATACGATGGAACAGACCAGAATCCTGAGCGGATAATAAAGAGGGCATTGGATAATGTTTCAAACGGCGCAATCATTGTTATGCACGACGGATGCGACAAAGAAGGCGGAAAAAAAGATGGGACTGCCGCAGCCCTTCCAGTTATACTGGAGAAATTGATAGCTGACGGATATAAGTTTGTTGCTGTATCCGAGCTTCTCGGAATAAATCCTGTTGTCAGTGATAGTAGGGAAGTAAACATAAAGGAAAAGGTAAAGATCGCATAAATGAAGATAAAAATAATCTCCCCCCGCTGGCCGGAGCACAGCATCTGGAGGCAGATGCACTTCAGATTTCCAACATTAAACCTTGCAACGCTCGCAGGACTTACGCCGCAGGAATATGAAGTTGCAATAGAGGATGAAAACATTGAAGACATAAATTACGACGATGATACAGACATAGCTGCTATTACAGCTATGACCCCCCTTGCGCCAAGGGCTTATGCGATTGCAGACAGATTCAGGGAAAAAGGGAAGAAGGTGGTGCTCGGAGGATTTCACGCAACATGGATGCCTGATGAGGCAATACAGCATGCTGATGCAGTTGTGCAGGGCGAGGCAGAAGGCGTCTGGCCAAAGGTATTGGATGACCTGAAAAACAACAGGTCGCAGAGGTTTTACAAAAACAGCGCTCTTCCGCAGGTATCAGATCTGATTATTCCACGCCGTGACCTTCTTATGCAAAAGAGCTACTTCTTTATCAATCTTGTCCAGACAACAAGGGGCTGTCCATATGACTGCAAATTCTGCTCTGTTACTGCCTTTTACGGCGGCACATACAGATTCAGGCCAGTAGAGGAGGTTGAGAAAGAGATACAGGGTTTGACAACAGGCGCAGGCTTTGTGCTCTTTGTGGATGACAATATAGT
>JACRON010000106.1 GCA_016214425.1 Nitrospirota bacterium | reverse complement strand
TTTAACAGTTGCATTAGCAGTTGTTGCATTTGCAAAGGGTGATGCAGGCAAGGGAAAGGCAGTTTATGCTGCAAACTGCGCAATGTGCCATGGCGATGCAGGCAAGGGCGACGGGTCTGCTGGCGCTGCATTAACACCAAAGCCAAGGAATTTCACAGACAAGTCAATAATGTCAAAGAAGACAGATGATGATTTGTTCAAGGCAATTACAAAGGGTGTGCCAAACACATCCATGTTAGCTTATGAGAAGATGTTAAGCGAGGCAGACCGCTGGGATGCAGTTGCATATATAAAGACCCTTGCAAAATAGATTAAAATAGCACAGACTAAATAAAAGCCCCGCCCTCCCATTAGTCCTCTCCCTTTAGAGGGATGGTGAGTGGCGGGCTTTTATGTTTAGCAGATTGTTGAAAAAGCCCATTCATGTCATTGCGAGGAGCGATTTTTGCGATGAAGCAATCTATAACTTATTGATTTACATAGAAACGAGATTGCTTCACTATCCTACGCTGTTCTGAAGCTACGGAGTAGCGAAAGACAGCTTCGTTCGCAATGACGGCAATCCGAGTTTTTCAACAGCCTGTTAGATTAAAACTATAAAAAGGAAGGCGTGTGGAGAAGAAGGATCTTGTAAAGAAAATACCGCTTTTTTCATCCCTTACCGATGATGATATAGACAAGACTGTTGAATGCCTGAAAGAAGAGGTTTTTGACAAGGGTGAATATATCTTTATGGAGGGCGATCCTTCTGAATGGCTTTGCATTGTAAAAAGCGGAGAGGTCCGCATAATGAAGCACTCCGCGTCTGGCAAGGATGTTATCCTTGACCTTTTTTCACCCGGAGAGATATTCGGCGGTGTTGCTGTATTTGACAAGAAACCCTACCCAGCATCTGCACAGGCAATGGAGCCTCAGACCATTGTCCTAAAAATCCCCCGCAAATGGCTTTTTACACTGATTGATAAATATCCTGCCATGGTATCTGAGGCAGTTATATATCTTGGAAGAAAATTGAGGGATGCCCATACCATGATGAAAAACCTTGCAGTGGAAAGGGTGGAAAGACGCATAGCTGCTATTCTCCTAAAACTAACTGAAAAGGCTGGCGAAAAGGATGAGAAGGGGATAAGGCTTAATATGCACCTTACCCGTCAGGATATCGCAGAAATGGCGGGTACCACAGTAGAAACCGCTATCAGGGTAATGAGCAGATTCAAGAAAGAGGGGGTTGTAAAATCCTATGAAGGAAAGATAGTTATATTAGATTTAAAGAGGCTCTCCGAGATTTCCGGCCGTTAAAAACGGTAGTGTCAATACTATGGGTGTATTCCTCGAATACACCCATTCTTCTTTCTAAACAAGATTTTACACAGAATATTTTACACTACCTCTTCTTAATTTTTCTTGACAATCATTTGGCTTTTCCATAGAATATAAAAGGTTTAAATGCTCTTTGTGTTATCTGATAGGCGCGTAGCTCAGGGGGAGAGCGCTTCCTTGACACGGAAGAGGTCGGCGGTTCAAGACCGCCCGTGCCTACCATAATTATTAGAAAGAGAGGTATCTTATCGGCATTTAATCATTTAAATGAGGCCGTTTAATGAAAAGGCATCATACAAATGATGCCTTTTCTTTTTATAAATTATGACTGCAATAGCAAAGGAAAAGAAAAAAGAGGCTGTTTCTTTGGATTACTCAACTAAAGAGGGTATTGAAATATACCGTCACAGCGCCTCTCATATAATGGCAGAGGCAGTTAAGGAGCTTTTTCCTGATGCAAGACTTGCTATAGGACCTGCAATTGAAGATGGTTTTTACTATGACTTTGATGTTGAACGACCGTTTACACCAGAGGATTTGGAAAAGATAGAAAAGAGGATGCAGGAGATAATAAAAAGGAATGCCTCTTTTGTTCGTGAAGAGATAAGCAAAAAAGATGCAATAAAACTCTTTGAATCAAAGGGAGAGGTTTATAAGGTAGAGCTTATTAATGAACTGAATGATGAAACAATTACAATATACAGGCAGGGCAGCTTTGTAGACCTTTGCAGGGGCCCGCATGTCCTCTCAACAGGAAAGATAAAGGCATTTAAGCTCTTATCAACAGCAGGCGCATACTGGCGCGGGAGCGAAAAGAACAAAATGCTCCAGCGCATCTATGGCACATCCTTTTTAACAAAGGAGGAGCTTGATAATTATCTTAAAAAACTTGAGGAAATCAAAAGAAGGGACCACAGGAGGCTCGGAAAAGAGCTTGACCTGTTCAGCATAAATGAAGATGCAGGAGGCGGACTCATCCTCTGGCATCCAAAGGGCGCTGTTATAAGAAAGACTATAGAAGACTTCTGGCGCAATGAGCATTATAAAAACGGATATGAGCTTGTATATTCACCTCACATGGCAAGGCTTGATGTATGGCGCACAAGCGGACACTGGGACTTTTACAGGGAAAATATGTATTCTCCAATGACTGTGGAGGATGTTGAATATGAAATAAAGCCAATGAACTGCCCCTTTCATATTATGATCTACAAGTCGCACAGAAGGAGCTACAGGGAGCTGCCTATAAAATTTGCAGAGCTCGGAACAGTATATCGCTATGAACGTTCAGGCGTGCTTCACGGCCTTATGCGTGTAAGGGGTTTTACACAGGATGACGCGCATATCTTCTGCAGGCCTGACCAGCTTGAGGATGAGATATTAAAGATACTTGATTTTACACTCTATATGTTAATGACCTTTGGTTTTTCTGAATATGATATTTATCTTTCAACAAGGCCTGAAAAATATGTCGGCTCACTAGAAAACTGGGAAAAGGCAACAAATGCCTTAAAGTTTGCCTTAGAGAACAAGGGATTAAAATATGAGATAGACCCTGGAGAAGGGGTATTTTACGGCCCAAAGATTGATTTAAAAATCAAGGATGTGCTCGGCAGGGCTTGGCAGTGCACAACCATACAGGTGGATTTTAACCTGCCTGAGAGGTTTGATGTAACATACACTGCTGAGGACAATAAGCCGCATCAGGCAATAATGATTCACCGCGCATTGATGGGCTCTCTTGAAAGGTTCTTTGGCGTTTTGATAGAGCATTATGCAGGCGCATTCCCAGTATGGCTTTCGCCTGTGCAGGCTGTTATAATGACTATAACAGATAGCCAGATAGAATATGCAGAAGGCATTGTTGAAATGTTGAAGAGAGAAGGGATTCGTGCAGAATCAGATTTCAGAGGCGAGAAGATAGGGTTCAAGATACGAGAAGCGCAGTTAATGAAGGCGCCTTATATGCTAATTATTGGCGATAAAGAGGTAAAGGCAGGCGCAATAGCAGTAAGGACAAGAAAGGGCGAAGACTTAGGACAGATAAAGGCAGAGGCCTTTTTAGAAAAGATAAAAAAAGAAATAGAGGAAAAGGTTGCGTAACCCCTCCTTGCTCCTCCCCTTAATTAAGGGGAGGAAGGGTGGGGTTAATCTGTGTAATCATTTTAACTCAGGAGGTGCAAATATAAGTACAACACATTTAAGGATAAACAGGGCTATCAGGGTAAAAGAGGTAAGGGCAATAGACTCTGACGGCAATCAGCTTGGGGTTATAACTGTTCAGGAGGCTTTAAAAAAGGCTGAAGAGCATGGATTAGACTTAGTTGAGATATCTCCAACAGCAAAGCCGCCTGTCTGCAAGATAATGGACTTCGGCAAATATAAATACGAGCAGAGCAAAAAACTCCATCAGGCGAGGCAGCATCAAAAGGCAAAGGCATTGAAAGAGGTAAAGCTCAGGCCTTATACAGATGATCATGATTTGCAGTTTAAAATAAATCATATAAGAAGGTTCTTAGAGGACGGCAACAAGGCAAAGGTAACAGTTGCCTTTAGGGGAAGAGAGATGAGCCATCTGGAGCTCGGCAGGAATATGCTTGATAAGATTGTAAAGGGCATTGAAGACATTGGAAAGGTGGAGCTGCCGCCGAAGCTTGAAGGCCGCAATATGGTAACGGTAATTGTGCCAAAGTAGTGTTCAAACTAATACAAACGAATTAAATATTGTTACATGTAGGGACGAGCCAGACTACCATGTCAGAGTTTCGGATATAGATGTAAGTGGTGGTTCTTAATTAAAAAGGAGGTGTAAAGTGTTTTTGGTAATTATTGGCATTATGATAATTGCGGTATATGCCTTTGCTGCCATTAATCTGAACCTTGGATACAGAAGTCTTCTCTGAGGGGGAATTCCCCCTGAGGTCAGGGGCAAGATTGCAGAGAAGGTTTCTGCTAATGGTAAGGATGTTCCTGAGTGGCTGAAGAAAAATTCTGGTGGGTCGTGCAGTCTCTAAAAATTTGATGCTTGAATGGATTCTCTAAAGATAATCGAATACTAATAGGACAAGACAATTGATAACGGAGGAGAAGATTAATGACAAAGGTAAAATTAAAGTCGCACCGCGGTGCAGCAAAGAGATTTAAATTTACTGCAAGCGGCAAGGTCAAGATGAGCAGGGCTGGGATGAGGCACCTTTTAACAGGAAAGCCAGCAAGGAAAAAGAGGAGCCTCAGACAGTTGACATTGGCAGATAAAACAAACATAGAGGCAATAAAGAAATTATTGCCGTATGGCTGATATCACCCTCCCCTTCATCCCCTCCCATCAAGGGAGGGGAAATGTAGGGCAAGACTGTAGGGGCGTATAATTATACGCCCTTAACTTAAGCAACCCCAAAGTGTTGCCATACAAAATTCCCTCTCCCCTTGTGGGAGAGGGTAGGGTGAGGGGTTATAAAAAAGAGCAGCTTACATCTTTGAAACGAATTATAATTTAGTGAATATAATATAAGGAGGACACTACTATGCCAAGGGTAAAAGGCGGACCCAGAAGAACGAGAAAAAGAAAGAGGATTCTGAAGCTTGCAGAAGGATATTGGGGCGCAAAAAGCAAGTTATTCAGAACAGCAACAGAGGCTGTTGACAAGGCTTTAAAATATGCCTATCGTGACAGACGCGTAAAAAAGCGCAATTTCAGGCAGCTCTGGATTGCAAGGATAAATGCAGCAGCAGTTGCAAACGGTATATCATACAGCAGATTTATTGCCGGCCTGAAAAAGGCAAATGTTGATATGAACAGAAAGGCATTGGCTGAGCTGGCAATATCAGACCCTGCAGGATTTGCTAAAATCGTTGAGTCTGCAAAGGCTCAGCTCACAGAAAAGGCAGCGTAACAGCAGCATTTAATTAGTCTGTATTTTGCACTGCAAAGTAAACAAACTTTGCAGTGCAACAGCGCTATTTTTTTATATTGATATTGGTATCACAAATATAAATCTGCTCCCTTTTTCTTTTTCGCTTTCAACCCATATCCTGCCGCCATGAAGCTCTATAATTTTTCTGCATAAACTCAGGCCAAGCCCTGTTCCCTGATGCTTTTTTGTAAGTGATGAGTCAAGCTGCTGAAAGGGTTTAAAGAGCTTGTCCTGATCCTCC
>JACRON010000048.1 GCA_016214425.1 Nitrospirota bacterium | reverse complement strand
ATTTAGAACCAATCTTACTAAAGAAGAGTTCATATCAAATCTCAAAAAGATAAATGTGGCAATGATTGGCCAATCTGAGACTATTGCACCGGCTGACAAAAAATTCTATGCACTCCGTGATGTAACCGGCACTATTGAATCCATTCCATTAATTGCAAGCAGTATCATGAGCAAGAAACTTGCTGAAGGCATAGACGGCCTTGTCCTTGATGTTAAGACAGGAAGCGGCGCATTTATGAAAAAGGAAAGGGATGCAGTATTGCTTGCAAAGGTGATGGCTGCAATTGGAAAAAAGATGGGCAAAGATGTTGTCGCCCTGATAACTGATATGGATCAGCCCCTCGGAAAAACAATTGGAAACAGCCTTGAGATAAAGGAGTGCATTGATGTATTAAAAGGCAGGGGCACTCAGGATTTGGTTGATATTACCCTTGAGCTTGGGGCATATATGCTTAAATTAGCCGGAGAAGTGAATAATGCGGCTAAAGGCAGGGATGTTTTAAAAAGACATCTATCTAACGGCTCTGCCTATGAGCGATTTAAAGACATGGTATCCTGTATGCTCGGCGCAGGAAGGGAGAGAATTGAAGATAAGATAGACCCTGCAGTGGGCATCGTCCTTGATAAAAAAATAGGTGATAGCATAAAGAAGGGTGAAAGGTTTGCAGCACTTTATTATAATTCAGAGGAGAAAATGGCAGAGGCGTATGAAAGATTGCAAGCCGCTATCTTTATTAGCAATAAGAGACCGAGGGAAAAAGGATTAATTAAACGAGTAATCATGGCATAAGAAAATTTCTTGACAATAAAAAGGACATAATCAATAATTAGACCAGTCTTATCTCTATTTCCCCCATTTAAAGAGGGTGGGGAACGGTGAGGCAATCCGCAAAACTCCCCGATTTATTATAAAGTTTAAAAACATATATAGTTAGCGAACGCTGTTAGAAGTTCTGTCATTATGAATATCTGCTGTGAGCATAGTTTGTCCTTATATTAACGAAAACGACTTGTAACGGGGTTACCCTGCAGAAAGTCAGGACAAGGCGCCCCATATATTAAACCGTTAACTAACACAAAGGAGGAGATATGAAGAGGTTTTATTATCTGTTTATTTTTTTATTTATAGTTGCGTATGGAGTATCATTTGCTTTGACACCAGAGGAGATTTTATTATTAAAAAGGGCAGGGGTGCCTGATGAAAAGATATTGGAGATGCAGAAGAAGGATGGAACTGTTTCGCCGCAGCCTGTCACTCCGATTAATGCATTTGACTGGAATGAGGACGGCAAGAAGGATATTATTACCGGCTCTGACAGCGGCCAAGTTTATGTCTATCTTAATTCTGGAACAAATTCACAGCCGGTATTTGATAAGCCAGTAAAAATTCCTGGCGTTGAAGTGCAGCGCCTTTCAGACCCGTATATAGCAGACTATAACAGCGACGGCAAAAAGGATGTTATTGTTGGTCAGGCCTCTGGAGAGGTCTCTGTGTTTATTAACATGGGGACAAATCAGTCGCCGCTCTTTGCAGCAGAGATTAAATTAAACGATGGCTCGCTTGATGTTGGGCAATACTCTTCTGTATCAATGGTTGACTGGAATGCTGATGGCAAAAAAGACCTATTGGTGGGTAATTCAAGGGGTAATGTTTATGTCTTTTTTAACATAGGCGATAATTCTCAGCCGCGATTTTCAGATGAAGGCATGAAGACGCAAATCAGTGTATCCGGCTATGCAACGCCTTATGTTGCTGATTGGAACGGTGACGGCAAGTTTGATGTTATATGCGGGTCATCGGATGGCAAGGTTTATATCTTTATTAATGAAGGCGACAGCAAGAACCCTGCGTTTGGCAAGTCCCAGATACTTCAGGTAAATAATAAAGAGCTCAGGCTTCCAAGCCACACTGCTGTTGTTCCCCTTGACTGGGATGATGATGGAAAGATAGACCTTCTGGTGTCTAATAAAAAGGTAGTTGAGCAGGTTGGAGGCCGCACAGAGGAAACCCCTTTTGGCATCTATCTTTTAATGAACACAGGGACAAAAGAGAAGCCGGAGTTTAAAGAGCTAAAGCAGATTAAAGGAAAGTTTAGGGATGATACGGTGCTGTAGAGGGGAACACACCCCTTTATCCCCTCTTAATAGAGGGGAAAGTTTACCCCTTTGGAAAAGGGGGATACAGGGGGATTTGAAAGGGAATGTGTTCAAAAGGGGTAAAAATGACCCACACGATTATGCGAAGAGCAAGAATTTTATGAATAAAAAGGAGGATGTTATGCAAAGGATTACAAAAAGATTATTGAACATCGCATTATTATTTGTAGCTGTATTACTGTTAACCGGTTGTGCTACAGGCCGTATTTTTCAAAAGGCTGATAAAATTCCTGATGGCATGGGCTTAGTTTATATATATAGAACATCAGGCTATGGGAGGTTAGTTTTACCTGAAGTAGAGGCAAATGGAGTTGGTATAACAAAATTAATTAGAGGTAGAATTCTCAGCTAAAACAGAGACCAAAAGCTCTGTAACACTTTATATAAAGGCAGGGCAAACTTATTATATAAGTGGTCGTATTGTCTCAGGCGCTTTTATTGGACGGCCGCTTCTTACATTGGTTTCTCCAAAGATTGGTGAAAAAGAAATTGCTGATTGTAAATTGCAAGAGGGAAAACAACCGGCATTAGAAGAAAAAATGAATAAAACTGATACCTCCGCTATTACACCTGAGGAGATTTTATTGCTAAAAAAGTCAGGTATGTCTGATGAAAAGATTTTTGAGATGCAGAAGAAAGGGGAGCGGGCGCCATTGTCTAAAATCAACCCCTTTGACTGGAATGAGGACGGCAAAAAGGATATTATCACTGGCTCTGACAGCGGCCAGGTTTATGTCTATCTTAATAAAGGGACTAATCAGGAACCTGTATTTGATGCAGCGATTGAAATCTCCAATGTTAAGGTAGAAGATGGAAAGTCTGCCCCCTATGTTGTGGACTGGAACGATGATGGAAAAAAGGATATTATAACTGGTTCAGGTCCGGGGGAGGTTTCTATATTCCGAAACAAAGGGACAAATAAAGAGCCTTCATTTGCAGAGGAGCAGAAAATAAATGGAGGCGATCTTGATGTTGGAGATTATTCTTCTCCTGCAATGGTGGACTGGGATGGCGATGGCTTGAAGGATTTGGTCGTGGGAAGCAAAAATGGCAAGGTTTTTCTTTTTCTGAATATTGGCTATGAACATAACCCGGTTTTTTCCTCTGATGAAATAAAAACAGGGATTGAAGTAAAGGGTAGAGCAACACCCTTTATAGTTGACTGGAACAATGACGGTAAATTTGATGTGGTATCAGGTTCATCTGACGGCAAGGTCTACATTTTCATTAATGAAGGCGACAGCAAGAACCCGAAATTTGGAAAGCCTCAGTTGTTACAGGTAAACAATAAGGAGGTTGCACTCCCGGGCCCAACCTCTGTTATTGCCCTTGACTGGGATGATGATGGAAGGACAGACCTTCTTGTTGCTAATAAGGATAAGGTCGGAGTTTATCTCTTATTAAACACAGGCACAAAAGAAAAACCTGAGTTTAAGGAACTTAAGCCGATTAAAGGGAAGTTTAAGGATGATACGGTGTTTTAAAGGACAAAACAGGCTGTTGAGAAAGTATCAATTTGTTCTCCAGATTGTCATTCCTGCCCAGTATCTGGGTACGGGGTAAACTCCAGCAGGAATCCTTGGTTCGGCAGGCTCACCATGCATCCTGAGCTTGTAGAAGGACTGGATTCCCGCTAAAAACATGCGGGAATGACACTTTTTGTTATTTTTGAGTTTTTCAACAGCCTGTAGAGGACAAAACAGGGTGCTGGAGGCAAAGAGAAAACAGTTGACAAAATAGCTACTTAATTTTATACTAAAGTAGCTACTAATGATGTCTAACAAGAGGTTATTATATGAAAACAATGACAGCTAAACAACTTAAAAATAGGACAGGCGAGGTAATTAAAAGCATTAAAAAGGGCGAGGAGGTTCTTGTTCTATTAAGAGGTGTTCCCCTTGGCAAGGTAGTTCCACTCTCAAAAAATGAAAAGACCCCTATACTCAATCAGGTTGCAGGGATATTAAAGGGCGCAGCGCCAGCCTCTATCAAAAAGATAAGGGAAGAAAGAATTGCAAAAAAATATAAGGGTTAGCCTATCCTTCAAGCTTGTTTAAGAACTCTCGTACATTAGCAATCTTTACTGCTGACAGATTATGCGGGAAGTCCTTCTTGTTTTTTGTAACAATATATTTTGCCTTGCCTGAAATGGCTGCAGATAGGAATTTTTCATCATCAGGGTCTTTGCATATCCCTTCTGGACTGCTTGATTCTAACTTTACTGCCTTTTCAAATATGAGTTCAAGCAGTTCCTCGCTTTTGTTAGGCGGTATATCATTATCAAAGAGATGTATGACGCGGAGATATTCGTCAAAGACTTCATGGGTTATTACAAGTTCAAAAATGTTATCTTTAAAATGATTGATTATTTTTGCAGCACCGCCTTCTAAATTAAGCAGTCCCGCAATAAATATATTCGTATCTATAACTGCCCTCAACGGCTGGTCCTCTGCCGAACAGCCTTAACCGCTTCGTCTACTTTTTTTTCAGTGATGCCAGTCTTCTTGGCAATCTTGCGGATTTCAGAGACTGCTTCATCAAACCTCTTTGTCCAGTCAACAGATTTGTCTGATATGCGCTTTGGTATAATAACAATCTTATTGCCTTCGTATTTAACCTCTACATAGTCTCCTTCATCAATATGAGCTTTCTGCCTTATGTCCGCAGGAATAGTTACCTGTGCAAACCTTTTTACCTTAACCAATGACATTTAAGCCTCCTTTAAATCTCTATATTTAATATTTTAATAGATTTAGAGAAAAAGTCAAGCTGCTTTTTTCTGTCCCTCT
>JACRON010000105.1 GCA_016214425.1 Nitrospirota bacterium | reverse complement strand
AAATTGGTGTTTGAAAAGGCAAAGTAAAAGTCTTTCTGCCTAACTGTTCTTTTTCTTGTGCTTTTTAAACGCCATTGACTGAACGTCAATTTTTTTATTGACAAATTTATAATACATCTGGTAAGTTAGCGTAAATTGTTAATGTATATTGTTATGCCTTGATGTGAAGACATGGGGTATCGTGGCCTCAAAATAGATCCAAGTACACCGGAAACTGTCAGGAAATTGGTGGAAAAGCTTGAGACACACTATTTGTGTGATGTTCATTCGATGCTACGGCTACCTATCCCCAACTACAGAATCATGGCGGGGTGCAATTTCGCAACCGTGCAAGTACTGATGGCCACCGTTGGTGGAGTCTCAACAACGCTATACTGCCACTCTGGTGGAAAAGGAAAAAGGTTCAAAGACCTTTTGATTGGGTATTACCCTTGGTCTCTTGAGCCCACCAATACCGTAACGCCTGAACAAGCTGCCGATGTCATTTGCTCAGTATTCCGTAACCCGCTTACGCATGACCTCGGTTTAGACATCGAAAAGAAAGCTAAAACGCTGAGTGTTGAGATAAAAAGACGCGTAACAAAGAACAAAACAAGAGGCCTGCCCGAGAAAGAAATCGAGGCGTTGGAAAATACAGCGGTCCGCCCAAACATGTCGCCCACCGTCACCGTTCGCACCGATACTACGGTGCTGTTTGTTGAAGCTCTTTATTGGGGAGTTCGCCGTATGTTCGAAGACTTGCTGGCAGACAAAACACGCATGCAATCAGCGGATAGTTTCTTGGCCTCTTTGTTAGGAAGCGCACATCATTGCTCGGTATAACGTTAGAAGGAGACAAAAATGAGAAAAATAATTATTTGCCTCTTTGTATGTGCAATATCATCATTGGGTTTTGCCGCCGTCTTTCCAGAATCGATAGCAATTGAATTTCAAGAACAAGGAAAGTTCACGGGCATTATCGGTAAAGCCCATATTACCGAAAAAGCAATCGAAGTTGTAACCTTTGCTGAACAAAAGGGAACGGTTATTCCGTTTGCTTTTATTTATACCATTCTGGAAAAGGAGAACAAAACAGATAATTTCTATAAGGTTAAATGCATCAACCAATTGGGTGTTGTATCTACGGGGACAATCGATCTGCGAGACAGAACAAATCCTAAAATAACTTTGGCATCTGACAAGGGAATAACTATCACAAATATTTCTGACGGCGGCAGGAAAATGAAAAAGGAATTCTTGCCGAAAGTAGATTTAGGGAAATAGAAGCTCGTCTTCTAATATTCGGCTGCACTGTATCACCGGTAAATTCGGCTTCCAAGAGTGCCTTATCGTTGGGCCTGTAAGAGGAGCGTGAATGAAAATTGATCTTTCGGTTTTGCTCGGGGGGTTCATCGGCTTTATGCTTGCGTGGCTTGCACGCTTCCCGGTGAGTTAGCTCGTAAAACGCGTCAAGAAGGGTATACCTTCTCCTGCTCCATCCACCGCAATCAAAAAGAAGTGGGCAGATCTAATCACTGACCCGAAACAAGACAAGAGCGGAGCTATTCTTGGCGATCTTGAACGGGCTCTTTTTTATTTGGCCTTTTGGCTGGATGCGCAAGAAATAATTGCGGGGTGGTTCGCACTAAAAGTCGTGTCAAAATGGGAAGCGTGGGGCACAACGGGCAGGCTACCTGAGGCGTTAAAAGGAACAGATCCAATAGATTACGCAGTTTCAAGGCGTCGGTGGGCATCACAGCGGCTCATGTCGTTCCTTGTCGGTACTATTACAAATGTGCTTGCTGCGTTTGGAGGTTACGTTATTGCTAAGCATATTTTGGCGCCGCTTATAGAGTGGTGCTTCTAGTGAGGCCCGGCCATGCGCTCCAACTGACCGATTATCGCTACCCGGTTTCGCGTAGGTTAGAAAGGCATCGGAGTTCGCCCCTTTAAAGGTCACCTGTCAAGCGGAAAAAGCTATCCCAATGCGAGAAAAAAATTATCGTTTATATCTTTAAGCTGCCACCTTCCATACCAGTGCCGTATAAAAAACCTTGACACATACTCCAATTATTATATAAGATAACATTAATATCACATTGGTGAAAAAAATGTTGCGCATAAAAAAATAAAATGGAGGGTTGATGCCTACCATCTCTATGTTTTACGGAATCATTATCAGGATGTATTGTTCGCCAGGTGAACACAACCCACCGCACTTTCATGCATATTATCAGGCTTACAAGGCTATTATTGACATTCAGTTATGTGAGGTATCAGAGGGTAAGCTGCCTCCCCGTCAAACAAAACTTGTTTTGGCATGGACCGAAATTCACAAAGAAGAGCTATTGGCAGATTGGGAATTGGCCTCTAAAGGCGAACTACCTTTCCCAATAGAACCTTTAAAATAAAGGAGGACGAGCATGTATTTACCGGTTAAGAGTGTAAAGCCGTTAGATGGATATAAACTGCAAATTAAATTTGGAAATGGAGAGGAAAGGATTTTTGACATGTCTCCATATCTAAATATCGGCAAATTTACTGAATTAAAAAATGTATCATTGTTTAACTCTGTCACAGTCAGATTTGATAGCATAGAATGGGCAAATCATTTAGACATAGACCCGGAGTTTTTGTACGATAACAGCGTAAAGATAAAAACGCGCATATCAAGTCGCTCAGGCGGACGCGCTAAAAAACTTCATGCCGTTTAGCTTGGTCGCTATAATACTAACCAAATCATACTCAAGTCTGCTATAATATCTTCATGCCAAAGACTGGAACTGCAACATTAAGAAAGGCACTGCAGCATATTGAAGAATTTGTGAAAAACAGTAAAAAGGCTGCTGCGCTTTTTGGAGGATAATATGGAAATCCTTAAAGCAGTAAAAGAGAGAAGGAGCATAAGAAATTTCCAGAAAAAAGATCTCCCAGAGGATGCTGTTGACCAGAGCTGCATTTGGCCAGAACTTTATTGCAGATGCCCCTTTAACAATTGTTGCCTGCACAGATAATAAAATCTCCAGAAGGTACGGCGACAGGGGCGCTCATCTCTACGCCATTCAGGATGTATCTGCAAGCATAATGAATATGATGCTTGTGGCGCATGAGCTTGGCCTCGGCACAGTATGGGTTGGCGCATTTGATGAATGGCAGGTATTTGAGATATTAGATATGCCCCAAAACCTCAGGCCTGTAGCAATCATCCCTGTCGGCTATCCAGCAAAGATTCCTTCAGCGCCAAGGAGGGTGACAAAAAGCGAGGCAGTGGAAATTAGGTAGACATGATTTGCCTTGATTTACCCAACAATGTTTGGTAAAATATAAAATAACACGGGGCTTCAGAGAGAGCTTTAGGAATCTTTTTAAACAGAAGGTGAGCATATTGAGTATCTTGATAAAAAAAATCGCGGGTAAAAAGTATGCGTACCTTGCATACCGCATCAATAAAAAAGTAGTCCACAAATACCTGGGACCTGCTTCCAATAAGGAAGTAATTTCAAAAATTGCGGAACTAAAATTAGAAAAGAAGGTTCCAAAACGATATTATCCTTTTTTTTGGGACGCAAGCCCAAGGGAAATAGATTTGAAAAGAAATTCAAGATATATTATTGAACGTGTTCTGGAAATGGGCGATTTAAACGTCCTACAGTGGATACAGAGAATTTACCCTACAAGGATGATAATTGAGATATGCAAGGAAAGCAGGAAGTTATCGGCTAAATCAAGAAACTTCTGGGAGATATGGTTCGGTGTCCAAAATCCACATTAAGTGCCTGCCAAAAAATGGGCAAAAGGTTTTAAATAGCCTAAAGGGTATTATACATAAAAACCATTTTATCCTTGCTGGAGGAACTGCATTGGCTTTACAATTAGGACACAGGTTATCTGTTGACTTAGATTTTTTTACTCAAAGCGAATTTTCAACTGAATTAATTCTTCAAGAAATGCAAAAGCTCAGGCTTAGTCCACAAGTCCTGCGGGAGGAAAGAGGCACTCTAACCACAATTATTAAAGGCGCAAAGGTATCAATGTTTCACTACCCTTATCCCTTTATTGATAAGACTGTTAGTATAAAAGGAGTGCCAATTGCGGGAATTTTGGACATCGCATCAATGAAAATTATTGCAATCAGCCAGAGAGGCGCAAAAAGGGATTTTATTGACCTTTATTTTATCTTACAGGATATGCCCTTTTGGAAAATAGCCAAAAACATGATTGAGAGATACGGCTCTAATAGAATCAATCCTGTTCTTATTGGCAAATCACTGGTCTATTTTAGGGATGCAGAAAATGACCCTGAGCCACTACATTGTAAGGAAAAAATGCCTAAGTGGGATATTATAAAGAAATTCTTTATTAAGAATATTCAGCAAATGGTAATAGACCTTCAAAAGACAAAGGGGGGGTGATAGAATATTTACTTTAAAGGTAGTTTTACTATTAGCTTGGGGGTCTCTTGCCAGCGATTTGTAAGCGATTGAGCGCCTTTTGCAGGCTCTCCTTCGCCTTTTCAAAGTCTGCCTCTTCAGGGCCTTTTGCAAGTATCTCTTCTGCCCGCTTCTTTGCCTCTTCCGCCCTCACTAAATCAATCTCCTCTGCCTTTTCTGCTATCTCTGCAAGTATTACCACCCTGTGGCCTGTTATCTCTGCATAGCCACAGCTTATGGCAAGCGAGCAATAAACATTGTTCTTTTTGTAGCGGAGCTCGCCAATGGTAAGGGTAGTTAAAAGCGGTGTATGCCCCGGCAGGATGCCTAATTCACCTTCAATGCCAGGGCAAACCACTTCCTCAACTTCCTCGTGCATTAGGAGTTTGTTTGGTGTAACTATTTCTAATAATATTTTATCAGCCATTATTGTTTCTCAGCGATCTGTTTTCAAATCCCCCCTTACCCCTCGGGCACCGTCATTTTTTATGCCCCAGCTTTTCTGCCTTTTGAACAACCTCCTCTATTGTACCGACCATATAAAATGCCTGCTCTGGAAGGTCATCATATTTTCCTTCAACTACCTCTTTAAAACCCCTGATGGTTTCAGCAGTTTTTACATATTTGCCCGGTGTGCCTGTAAATGCCTCGGCAACATGGAACGGCTGTGATAGGAATCTTTGTATTTTCCTTGCCCTTGAAACTATCAGTTTATCCTCTTCAGAAAGCTCATCCATGCCAAGAATAGCAATAATATCCTGCAGATCTTTGTATCTCTGTAATACTGCCTGAACAGTCCTTGCCACCTTGTAATGCTCTTCACCAATAATCCTTGGGTCTAAAATCCTTGATGTTGAATCAAGGGGGTCAACTGCTGGATAGATGCCGAGCTCTGCAAGTGACCTTGAAAGAACTGTTGTTGCATCAAGGTGCGCAAAGGTGGTTGCTGGCGCTGGGTCTGTCAAGTCATCTGCAGGCACATATACTGCCTGAATGGATGTAATGGAGCCCTTTTTCGTTGTGGTAATCCTCTCCTGCAGGTCGCCCATCTCTGTGCCAAGATTTGGCTGATAACCAACAGCAGAAGGCATCCTTCCAAGAAGGGCAGAGACCTCTGAGCCTGCCTGTGTGAATCTGAACATATTATCAATAAAGAGGAGAACATCCTGCCCCTCTTCATCCCTGAAATATTCCGCAACAGTAAGACCTGAGAGCCCGACGCGGAGCCTTGCGCCTGGCGGCTCATTCATCTGGCCGTAAACCAGCGCTGTCTTGCTCAGAACACCAGATTCAGTCATCTCCATCCAGAGGTCATTTCCCTCCCTTGTCCTCTCGCCAACCCCTGAGAACACAGAGAATCCGCCGTGCTCTGTAGCAATGTTATGGATAAGCTCCATAATGATAACGGTCTTGCCAACACCAGCGCCGCCGAACAGGCCTGTCTTGCCGCCTCTTGCGTAAGGCGCAAGGAGGTCAACAACCTTTATGCCTGTTTCAAAAAGCTGTGTGGATGGCTCCTGGTCAACAAATGGAGGCGCAGGTCTGTGAATAGGATATCTCTTTTTTGCGTTTACAGGCCCTTTGTTGTCTATGGGCTCTCCAACAACATTTATGAGCCTGCCGAGCGTCTCCCTTCCAACAGGCATTGATATAGGCTCTCCCATGTCCTTTACCTTCATGCCTCTTACAAGGCCGTCTGTGGAGGACATTGCTATTGCCCTTATCCTGTTCTCGCCAAGATGCAGGGCAACCTCAAGGGTAAGGTCTATCGCAGGCCTTCCTGATGCTTTGTCCTCTTTCTCTTTAATCCTTAGAGCATTCAAAAGGGCGGGCAGTTTGCCTACTGGAAACTCTGCATCAACTACCGGCCCGATAATCTGAATAATCCTTCCATCTGCCATTTTATGTTCTCCTTAAATAAAAATATTATTTTAGCGCCTCTACGCCGTTTATAATGTCCATCAGCTCCTTGGTAATCATTGCCTGCCTTGTCCTGTTATAAACAAGGGTAAGTTTTTTAATCAACTCCTTTGCATTCTTTGTTGCAGACTCCATTGCCGTCATTCTGGCGCCATATTCGCTTGCATTTGATTCAAGGAGGATCCGGAAGGTCTGCACCTCTATATGCTTTGGAAGGAGGCTATGCAATATCACCTCTGTTGACGGCTCATAGATATAATCGGCAGTATTAATGGCTACATGAAATTCCTTTGCCGGCTCTATGGGCAAAAGCTTTTCTATTACTATCCTCTGCTGCATTGCAGACTTGAATTCATTATATACAACATAAAGCTCGTCAAAGAGCCCCTTTTCATAAGACTCTACAATATCATTGCCGATCTCTGACCCATGCTGATATGAGAGCCTGTCAAAGATGCCGACATAGGTCTTTCTTATCTCAAAGTCCCTGCGTCTGTAAAAATCCCTGCCCTTTCTGCCAATGGTATTTAGAGTAATCTCGCAGCCTTCTGCCATTTTTTCTCTTAAAAACTCTAAGGACTTTCTTATAATATTTGCATTAAAGGCACCGCAGAGTCCCCTGTCAGAGGTGACAACCATTACCTCAATCTTTTTATCGCCCCTCTTTGCGAGCAAAGGATGTCTCTCGCGCTCTACCCTTGCTGAAAGGCTCTCAAGCACATAGAGCATTTTCTGTGCGTATGGCCTTGCTTCAAGT
>JACRON010000104.1 GCA_016214425.1 Nitrospirota bacterium | reverse complement strand
GCAATTGGAGAGCACGGCATTGCTGTTATGGCAAAAAGGGAAGGGCTTGAATTTGAAAAAGAGATAAGGAGCGACACTGCGCCATTAAACAGCCTTGTTGCTGACATGCTTTCTGCATCGCAGGATATCCATGCACTCCGCGACCCCACAAGGGGAGGGCTTGCAACCATATTGAAGGAATTTGCTATATCATCAAATGTCGGCATTGTTATTCAAGAAGAGAAGATACCTGTAAAGGATGAGGTTAGCGGCGCCTGCGAGATACTTGGTTTAGATCCGTTGTTTGTTGCCAATGAAGGCAGGCTTATTGCAGCAGTATCTCCTGAATCATCAGAGATAGTATTGAAGGCAATGAGGAAAAACAAATACGGCAGGGATGCAGAAATTATCGGCGAGGTGGCTGCAGAACACAAAGGCACTGTTATCCTCAAGACCCGCATCGGCGGCAAAAGGATAATTGATATGCTCATGGGAGAACAGCTTCCGAGGATATGTTAAAAGACAGCTTGAAAAATAGTTTTAAAGAACTTATACTGAAGATGGGATTTATTGTATTCTTGTTTATCGTTTTTATTGGAAATGCTCATGGCGCACAAATGGAAAAGGATATAATCAAAATAAAAGAGAAATGGGAGTCAAAACTTCTGTCCTATCCTAATGTGGTTGGCGTTGCAGTTGGCCTATGCCAGAGAAGGGGTAAGTATACAGAAGAAAAATGTATCGTTGTATATGTAAAGAAGAAGATTGACCCTGCACATCTGAAACCTGAAGAGATTGTACCTGAGGAGCTTGACGGCATTCCTGTAGATGTGCAGGAATCAGGGGAGTTTAGGGCGTATTAATGCTAATCAGGAAATCTTTTTTAATGACACATTATTTATTAGTTTGCATTAGCACACTGTTCCTTTCCCAGCTACAACCTTTACCTTCAGATATTTTTCCACCAGATCAATCCTGTTAAAGATTGTCTGCTGGTCGCTTCCTGCAAATAGTAGTCCGAAGACCTTACAATCCTTTGTCAGGCCGGCAGAACCAGAATCCCCTGGTTCAGACATATCATTTGTTATTGTCTGTTTGCAAAATTTTGCAAGCTTCTTTTTTAGGCTGCTGCCATAGTTTACAGTTACCGTTGCGTCAATGGCAATAATCTTTCCAGTTGTATGGCCGGTTGTTCTTCCTGTCTTTTGCACCTCCATGCCGAGGTCGCCTACACCAATATAGTAAGAGCCATTAATTCCGCCGATATCATGTATATCAAAGGATATATCCTTGCATTCTGCAGATGCAATAGCTGCATCCACATAGTTGCAGTCATCCTTTGAAAAATTGATTGGCACAAATCGCTTCAATACGCCAATCTGGTCTTTCATTGTGCCGCCGTCATAAGGCCCTGGCTGGAGAATGGGGTCTCCGATGGATCCGTCATTGCTGTTTGCAAGGACATGGTTATTGCTTAAAATAACAAACTCCTTCTTACCCTTTACTTCCATATCCTGAACAACACAGCCAAAGGTTCCTGCTGTTATATCAACATGGCCAATGCTGTCTCCTCCATGTGCCGGCCTGTGCTTTGCAGTATAGGAATGTACAGAGTAGTAACCTGATTCAAATACATCTGTAACCACCTCAAAGGGCTTGCCGCCCTCTGTAGGGTCCGGGATAATAAGCCTTGACGGCACAATACCTGATGTTGCCAGATATTTAGCAGGCACCTTTCTCGTTACAAAGATTGTAATTGCAGGCTGGTCTGTAATCTTTCCATTAGTATATTTATAACCAACACCAATCCCCTGAATGCAGGCCAGCCTCCATAAAAAAGGCTCAATCTCCCTTTTGATAAAGATAAGCTTCCTTAATAATTCTTCATTCCCTTTCTTTCCCTCTTCCTTTGCCATAATCAGCCCTCCTTTTAGGTTATATTGTTATTGAGTTAGCTGTCACCCTATTTTATAGCAATTATCATGCCAGAGGTTTGTAGTAAGTAAATGGTTGCAATAACTTATTGAATTGTCAAAAAAATATTAATTAAGAGATATAAAAGTATTCAAACAGAAAGATACAAGATTGTTTAAAGTTTGCTACAGTAAATCTCGGGATTGTACAAAACAATATATGTTTATATTGTAATTTATTATTTGAAGCATTACTCAAGTTTTAATATAGCTATTTCATGTGGAGATAATCCAGCCCTTACTGCATTACGCCTTCCTGATTTATGGACAGTATGGATTGAACCGGGTTTAAGCAGGTTTACCAGATTTTTTCCAGCAGGTGTTAAATTAGAATCTACTGTTATAAAATCATTTCTGGGGTTTGAATCAAGATTCATAACAATCAGTATTTCTGTATCATCAAGAATTCTGGAGTAGGCCAATGTGCACAGTCCGTCGAGTGGATAGCCAAAGTCCGAGCCATTACCTGATATCTCTCTGAAATATTGTCTGCCATAGCGAAGTGCTGGTTCATTCTGCCTTATTTCTGCTATTTGTGAAATCTCTTTATTAATAGGGTTTTCAGGGTCAAAGAAGTGATGCCCTGTTGTATTAAAAGCCCCCCAATTTCCGCCAAACATACATTCTCTAATATATTTATCATGGTCTCCTCCGCCACTAAATCCCTGTTCGGTTCCATAGTAGATGCATGGAATTCCTAAACTTGTAAGTAAATACCCGAGAGCAAGGACTGCCTGTTTTTGAAATGGATTATTGTGGAGGAATCTTCCCCTTGGAGAGCGGCCTATCTGATCATGATTATCAACAAAGGTAAGAAAATACTGGCCTGCCTGGCCGTGGTCGCTGTAGAGCTCTCTGAATCTGTCATATCTTGCCCTCAATTCAGCAGAGTTTTTGAGGCCTTTAATAACCCATTCCAAAATTCCCCAAAGAGGAAAGTCCAGAGCAGCATCCAGAGAAGGGAAACGTTCATTAGTATCAGGTATTCGGGCATTACGAGCAATATACTGGTCTATAAACCTGTCATCACCAATGATTTCACCGAATAGAAAGAAATTTGTCTTTCCTATCCTCTGAGCGTATTCTCTTATTGCAGAGCAGAAGATTGCAGTGCTTGAGTCCTCAAGATGTTTTACAGCATCAAGCCTGTATCCATCTATATCTGCAACCGCAATCCAGTATTTATAGATATCAATTAATGCTTTTAGAATCTCTCGATTTGAGGTATCAATCTCTTTTAAAGAGCAGAAATCACCATCCCTTGCCTCTGGGAAAGAATCCCAGTTCTTTATTTCTCCCTTTCTCCTATACCACTCAGGATTCTGAAATTCTACAGGCCAGACAGCATCATCAGGCCACTGAATTCCAGATAAAGAGTCTGCCTCGCGCCAGAAGCCAAAGGGAAACCTTTTGCCCTCAGAATAATAATATGAATAGCCTCCAGGGTATGCCCAGTTATCACCTGTATGGTTTATTACAATATCAAGGATAATATGCATACCCTTCTTGTGTGCTTCCTTAACAAGTTTTTGTAAATCTTTTAAAGTTCCAAATCTTGGGTCAACATCAAGAAAATTTTGTATGCCATACCCGTGATAGGTATTTGCCTCCTTACGATTTTTGAAAATAGGGCTTAACCATATAGCAGTGCAGCCAAGTCTTTTGATGTAATCCAGCCTTTCAGTAATTCCATTTAAAGTTCCGCCCTGCCATTTTTCACCTTCTGAATCAACCCTTCCAACATGGGTTGTATTGGGATTATAAGGCGGAATATCTGGCTCACCACTGTCAAACCTATCAACAAGAAGATGGTAGATAAACTGGTCCCTCCAGTCAGAAGGGGAAGGGAAAACCCCAATTGACGGCTTAAAGGCTATTTCTGAAAGTTTTTTAGGTTTTTTAGTTTTAGCCATAATACTTTCTTTTATTCCCTTCAATCCATTTTGCATAATAGCGACGAAGCTCTTTGGTGCTTATTATGATGCGCTTCGCAGAGATTTTTAGCAAACTTAAACGGGCGCGGGTTAACTTTAGCTTTGGTTCTCTCGTACTCTTTTAGGATCGGTATCCAGCGCTTTAATACAACCTGATCTGAGTATTGCATTAGGGCCTCCTTTGGTTTTAATAATTATACCAAAAGAGTTACCTAATTTGTGAGCATGAACAACCGTCCCCTTTTCCTCCTGATCAGAATTCTTTAAAGAACCCTAAAGAGAAACCGTATTTTTCGTATTCTTCATCAAGCTTCAAATAGCTGGCTTCTGCCATAATCCCATAATCTTTATTCAACCATAATCTGTGTTTTAATGCTATCCTGAATGTATCCCGATTTACTTCTTCAGGGCTCTGCAAGTATGTTGCAAGATAAGCCTGTTTTCCAAAAGAGATATTAAGATACGTCCATTGCCATTTTTCTCTTCCATATCCGACACTAAAGAGGTGCGAGTACGAAATCATGTTTCCAGGGTCGCTGTCATTTATGAATATCCTGTACATCCATATCCAGTCTGCTGGATAATATAGTGCAAGCCCGGTCGATAAAATTAAATCTTTATGGACATCAAAATATTTTATATATGTAATCCCTGTAATCCAAACGATATTCCTATCTTCTCCGAGTTTGAGATTAAAATCATGATCCCCCCTGAACATTGGCAGATATTCTGAATTTGAACCGGCAGATACTGATGAATAGGTGTAAAGATATTCCATCCAATCTTTATATGCGCCTATAACTCCGAGAACGCCATCACCTTCTTTTCTGGAGAATGCCTCTGCCTGCAGGAAATAGGAAAAATCGCTCTTAGGTGTCCTGTAATATGCCAGCGATAGATTTTTCCAATCGCCATAAATTTCATTTGGAGTGAGATGTTCATAGGTAAGATTGATCTCAATACGGTTCTTCTCTTCCCCTTCCTGTGCAGATACACTAAAGTTCATAAGGAATACAAAAATACCTGCCATCGTTAATAATAGGGATATCCTACTGGCAGCCATTTTAGACATCGATTTTACCTCCTATATTCAGAGTTTCTTCCGAAGACGATGGAAAGTTCTCAATAAACCTTTTTATCTCGTCTAGCATAAAGAACCGACGGATTCTTTCCGAAGCCTTTCCGTCCCCGAATGGGTTGGTGGTGTGAGCAATGTTATCGTAAAGTTTATTGTCTTCGTAGATAGACGAAAATTTCTTAATTATCTTCTTCTCATCGCTGCCTACAAGGAAGCCTATGCCATTTTCCACGACTTCAGGCCTTTCTGTTGTCTCTCTCAGAATTATCAGAGGCTTATGAAATGTTGATGCTTCTTCCTGTACCCCTCCTGAATCAGTCATGATAATATACGCTTTCCTCAGCAGGTATACCATAGTCTGATACGAAAATGATTCGGTGAGCATTAGATTTTCAGGCTTTTCAGTCAGTTCAGACAATACTATCTGTCTTACCTCAGGGTTCTTGTGGAGAGACCATAAGAAAAAAGCATTTCTGTATTTATCAGCAAGTTGCTTTAACAACTGTATTTCCTGTGACGAGTATTCTGTCTCTTTTTATGCCCTCTGCAACAAGATTCTCTAAAGCCTGAGATGTAGGTGCAAAATGAAAGGTAGCAATTCTGCTTGCCAGCATCCGAAGCATCTCTTCTGGAAAAGGTGAAAAGCTTTTGAAAGTCCTAAGTCCCGCTTCTACATGTAAAACTGGTTTCTTAAGCATAAAGCCAAGAAATGCCCCAGAAAATGTCGTAATTGTGTCACCCTGGACTATTATAGCATCAGGATTCTCTTGGTGTATGACTGTCTTCATTGTACTCAAGGTGCATTCATATAATGACTCAAGGTCAGGTTTATCTTTCATGCAGGCAAAGTTGTAATCAGGTTTTATCTTAAAAAAATCGATCACCTGGCCTATAAGCTCAATATGCTGGCCTGAAGATAATACCTTTACATCAAAACTTGTCTTCAATCTATGGATCAATGGCGCGAGCTTTATTGCCTCTGGCCTTGTACCGAATATGACAAGGATTTTCATTTGCCAGTCATCCTTTTTTCAGTAAGTTCTAATATCAGTTTTTGCTCGGAAAAAAAGAGGTCTGGTTTATTCGCATATCTTTCTGTGAATTTCTTCCAGAGAGTTTCTTTTAATTGCGGCATCTCTTCGAGGATGTCATAGAGTATAGGGAATATCTGGGAAAAGGCATCAGGATATAGTTTATCCCAGTTGGGGGCATAGACGTTCTTCCCTTCCATCGCCCAGTAAAAATCTCCCCTCTCTTCCGAGTAAAGGAAGGATAATATCCCATCTTTTATCGTATTTTCGAGTTCGATATAGTATTGATTTTCACCCCACTCCATTTCTTTGGATAATCTATTGAAGGCCTTTATTCCTCCGTAGGCTTCACAGTTATCCATCAGGTATTTTGACTTCTTGTAGAACAGTGCTCTGGTAAGCCCCTCTTCCTCCTGTAGAAAACCTAAAAGATAGGCGATATCCTTGAGTTTTTCCCTGTTTTTCTGTATTATCTTCGCATCCTTTGTCATCTTATAATACTCATAAACCATTACAAGGAATGTCCCTGCATATCCATCAACAGAATCGTATGTCCCTGCAGATTTTTCCTTTCCTGTTTTACAGTTTATTGCGTAGTCGTAGATTGTGCCTGTAAGTTCTGACCTGTCTGGATAATTGGCATGTTCGAGATACCATGAAATATAATCCATGATCATTTTGGAATCAGTCCCTTTTTGAAGCAGATATATTGCCTCGATATTAACTATGTAAGGATTAATATGGTTGCTACCTTTTTCCAGAGGCACGAATAACCTTGAGATTTTTAATGCAGGATGATCCGTGCAGAAGTCACCGCTGGCTACTGAAACAATGCACAAATTAAATAGCATCGAAATAAATAGTCTTTTCATTTATCCCTTCTCTGAATGTCAAATAATAATAATCGTCGTCCTGCTGAATCAGGAAATCTCCATGGGAAGGCATCTTATATCTGTTTCTTGGTATGGCAAGTGTTATGCCCTCAAGCGTCTCAGGATTGTCAAGGAATACCCTGAGACTTCCACCGTCTACCTCAAATGTATATTTTGTCTTGAGAAACCTATGCATAAAGTCTGCGAAATAACTCATAGCTCTCATCTGAATCTTTTCTTCTTTCTGAAGTCTCTCAACATAATCCAGAAAGGATTTTACGGCGTCTTTATATTGCTCAACATCCCTTGGATGGGAATAAACGAGCCTTACAGTCCTGTTTTTTAAAACATAATCCACGGTATCAATAAACCACTTTTTCACCTCATCGCTTCTCTTTTTATCTCTTCCCATCTCATCGATCGCGGCATAACTACCAAAAGGCATAACAGGGAAGGCAATAACCTTGTCAGAAACCATTTTTCCGTCGAAAAAAGTCCTGTTAGGAGAAGAACCTGTATCACCTGTGTAATAGTAAACCCCAATATTCATCCCCTCAAGTATGTTGGTCATCACTGGCTGTGGGTGGACTCCCTTAGGGGCAGAATATTCAATAACCTTCTTTTTAATAATATTCTCAAGGCATATATT
>JACRON010000117.1 GCA_016214425.1 Nitrospirota bacterium | reverse complement strand
TGCCCTTATTGAGGGCGAACACAAGGTTCGCCCCTACATTATTAGGAGGCTGAAATGAAAAGACTATTTTTGTTTCTTCTATTATTATCTTTTATAATTGCTTCTAATGTCTATGCACAGGATGTGTTTCCAAAAAAGAAGCCGACTGCCTCTGCTGGCAAGGCGATTTATGACAAACAGTGTGGTTTCTGTCATGGCGCAAGCGGCGACGGAAAAGGCAATGCTGCAGCAAGTCTTAATCCAAAACCAACAGATTTTACAGACCACTCACAGATGAGGCTAAAAAGCCCTGCAGAGCTCTACAATATTACAAGAAAAGGCAAGGGCGCTATGTCCGCCTTTACTAACATGAAGGATGAAGATCTCTGGAATGTTATTTTCTTTACTGTCTCATTTTCAAGCACAAAGGATATGGCAGCGAAAGGCAAGGAGGTCTATTTCAGGGACTGCGCCTTCTGCCATGGCAAGACAGGCGCTGGCGACGGCCCTGGCGGCGCAAGCCTTCCATTAAAGCCAAGGAAATTTACTGATTTAAAATGGATGGCAGAGCAGAAGGACGGCTCATTATATCAGAATATGGCAATGGGGATTCCAACATCGGATATTGCCTGCGCTGCGAAATTGAAATTAGAGGAAAGATGGAATGTCCTATCATACATAAGGGCGTTTACATATAGCGATTAATTCTTTCACGGGCGAGGCAGCGCCTCGCCCCTACATTATTCTTTCCCTTCCACCTTCCTCTTCACACACTCTGCAAATTGTGCTGCATCAGCAGAAATCTTTAGCTTGATTATGGGTTCTGCAAGTTTAGCGAGAATGCCGTTTGCAGATACACTTGACCAGTAGGTTACCTCTGTCTTATGCTCTGATATTTTTTTTAATTCCACAGAGCCCTTTGTATAAAGGTCGTCTCCTGTCGCAGTCCATTCGCCTTTACTCGGGGGGTCTTCTAAGGTGGTATGGGCGCGCATGATAATGGTCTTTGAAAAAGGCCCAAAACTCACCATTACCTTCCAGTCTGTATCCTTTTCGTTTACAATGCATACGCCTTCACAGCCCGGCACGCAGGAGCCTACCTGCTTCATATCACGGAGAAACCCCCACACCTTTTCTATGGGTGCATTTACTTCAAAGATCTTTTTTGTCTCTGGCATATTAATATAAACGCATTAAGCATCATTACATGATTGTGTAATGTTAATCTTTTAAATCCACCTTCATCCCCCCGGGAGATTTATTTAACATAAATTATTACGTTATTTACAGGCGCAAAGCCAACAACAGAATCTTTGCCTCCATAAAAACTTATTTATTAAATCCTATCGGATATTGTGCAAGGGGAAGATACTTTTTCTTATATAATCAACCCCCTCCATTGCCATCTTCTTCACAGAGCTATCTGCCCTCTCCTTTTTAACAGGGTCACTTAAGCTTTTTTCTTCAAGGCCGTGTTTCTTCAGTAATCCCATAACACCCTCTGGTATTGCATCTAAAAGTTTTATACCAGCAAATATTGATAGCGCCAATGTCCAGCACCGTGCAACATTCGTTACATTATAACCTCCGCCGCCTAAGGCAACCAATGGCAAATTAAAATCCCTTATTCTTTTGACCATCTTGCAAAATCCATTTGTTGTAAGCTCAAGATGTGTTAAGGGGTCTGTTGACATTGTATCAACGCCCAATTGGGCTACGATTGCATCAGGTTTGTACGCTTCTATTAATGGGGGGACAATTTCATTAAAGCCCCATACAAATGTTTCATCATCAGTTCCAGGATAAAAAGGCAGGTTTACAGAAAATCCCCTCCCTTTTCCAGTTCCTATCTCCTCTGAAAAACCTGTGCCTGGAAACAGGAATGTTCCTGCTTCGTGTAGGGAAATGGTTAAGACTTTATCAGTATCATAAAAGGCATACTGGACACCGTCGCCGTGATGGGCATCTATATCTATGTATGCGATCCTATCATATTTTTTAAGCAATTCCTTAATGGCAAGCACAGGGTCATTTATATAGCAAAATCCAGAGGCACGGTCTGCCATTGCGTGGTGCAGGCCGCCTGCAATATTAAAGGCTATTTTAGCCTTTCCATCCATAATCAGCCTTGCAGCTTGTATTGAACCCCCACTTGAGAGCAAAGAGCCCTCATATATTCCTTTAACTATGGGATTATCGCCCCACCCAAGACCAAATTGCGAGGAATTTGTGGGATATTCACTCCTATCAATGGCCTTTAATGTCTCTATATATTCCTTTGTATGGAAGGAGAGGATGTCTTCCTCTTTTGCTAATTCAGATTCAACAAGGAATATGTTTGGAGATTCAAGAAGCTCGTATGCCTTGATAAGTTCATAGGTGAGTTTTAGCCGAATCATCTTCAATGGATGGGCTTCGCCATAGGTATATTTGTCAAAATTCTCTGAATATATAAAGGCGACTAATGACATCTATCTTAAAAATCTCCTGAGCCCTTCATTAAAAGAGAGGGGTTCTATATTAAAGGCCTCTTTCATCTCCTTTATATCGCATACATTATCCATCTGCAGCATGGTTATCTGGTCTGATGTAACAGGAGGTTTTGGAAGGATAGTCTCCATGAGCATTGCAGCAGGACGCATAAAGAATACTGGAATATGAAAACTCGGCCTCTTTATGCCCATTGAGTCAGCAATCCTCATTACAACATCTTTAAATCTTATCTGCTCAGGGCCTGCAACGCAGAATGTCCTGTTTTTTAATTGCGGTGTTGTAATGGCCTTAATAAGGCAGGCAACAAGGTCATCAATAAATACCGGCTGAAGCAGCGACTCACCAGAGCCTATTATTGGTATTACTGGCGCATCGTGGATTATTTTTTTTAATCTTAATACAAATTCATCGCCATTACCATAAATCAATGATGGCCTGAAGATTATATAATCAAGTCCGCTGCTCTTAACAATCTCCTCTGCCTCTGCCTTTGTTTTGTAGTATGCGGTCTTGCCGTCTTTATCTGCGCCATTAGCGCTCTGATAATAAAATAGTCTAACATTATTTTTCTTAGCAGCATTAACAAGATTTTTTGTTCCATCAACATGAATAGACTGGAATGTCATCCCCTTTTCTTCCTGTATTATTCCAACAAGGTGAACGATTGTATCAATGCCCTTGCAGGCATCTGTCAGAGAATCTGCATCAGTAACATCGCCATGCACAATCTCAGCGCCAAGCCCTTTTATCCTGTCAATCTTTTTAGAGCCTTCCCTTATCACGCACCTTACCTTATGTCCTTCATCAATCAATCGTTTAATAAGGTGGCTTCCAACAAAACCTGTTCCTCCTGTGATGAGTATCATTATTGTTTTCTCCTGTTCATGGTAATGGTTTGAGGGAGGTCTTTTCTTAATCTCTTAACAGGCTGTTGAAAAAGCCCTCAGAGATTGTTGAGTTTTTTAACAAGCTCATAATAATTATAAAGAAAAGACAGGGGCTAAGTCAAGGAAATGTCAGTTTTAATTAACCGCTTGTTTTTAAAAATGTTTGATGATATTCTTAGTCAAAGAGGGGAGGTTAGAAGGGATTTTACAAATTAATATCGTCATTATTAATTAAGACTGTTAATAACTTTAATGGACTGATAAAGTGACCGACATAGAAATTTTTAAAGAAAAACTACATACCTTAATCTCAAAGTTTGAAAAAGACAAGCACCACTATCTCTCAAAAGGCTACCTTGAAGCCCAGCTAAGGATAGACTTTCTCAATCCCTTTTTTGAAGCCCTCGGCTGGGATATAGAAAACAAGGCGCATAAGCCGCCGCACGACAGGGATGTAATTGTAGAACTTTCTCCAGAGGCTACTGGCAGGCCTGATTATAATTTCAGAATCAATGGGGCAACAAAATTTTTTATTGAGGCAAAGGCCCCATCAGTTGCGCTTGATGATGTAAACCATATCTTACAGGCAAAATCTTATGCATGGTCTACAAAAGAGGTCTACTTTGTAATCCTCGCAGACTTTGAAGAATTCAAGCTCTTTGACGCATCCCTTAAGCCAAATCCCAGATACCCCAACGAAGGCCTTATCTTTGATTTTAAATATACAGACTATCTTAAAAATATAGATAAGCTCTATAATCTTTCAAAAGAAGAGGTTGAAAAAGGCTCACTTGAAAAACTCCTTCCAAGAGATGTAAAGAGCAAACGGCTTCGCATTCCTGTAGACAAGGCATTTCTTGAGGACATGACAGCATGGAGGGAGGAGCTTGCAAAGGATATTTACAAGAGAAATCCCCCCTCGCCCCCCTTTGCTAAAGGGGGGATGGGGGGGTTAGATGTAAATCTCTTAAACGAGGTTGTTCAGAAGCTCCTTGATAGGATTGTCTTCATCCGCATTGCAGAGGATAGAAAAATCAGGCCTGACAGGGAGCTATGGGAGATAGTTGCCCAATGGAGGGAAGAGGGAAAAAGAAAGTCCATCTTAAATCATCTGAGAGACCTCTTTTACGAGGTAAATGACGACCTTAATGGCGACATCTTCAAGCCCCATGCCTGTGAGAGCATAGATGTAGACTCCAATCTGCTTGCAGATATAATTGAGAACCTGTACTTTCCAAAATGCAGATACAGATTTGATGTAATAGGCGTTGAGCTATTAGGAAGCATCTATGAGCGCTATCTTGGAAGCACAATAAGGGTAACACCTCAGAGGATTAAGGTTGAGGAAAAGCCTGAGGTAAGAAAGGCAGGAGGTGTTTATTACACGCAAAAATATATTGTAGACTACATCGTCAAAAACACGGTCGGCAAACTCATTGAAGGCAAGACGCCAAAGCAGATTGAGAAAATCAAAATCCTTGACCCTGCATGCGGCTCTGGTTCATTTCTGCTTGGAGCTTTCCAATACCTGCTTGACTACCATCTTAAATATTACCGTGAACATCCAAAAGAGGCACAGCACCTTAAAAGCCTGCCCCTTCTTTATTATAAGCAACTGCCTGAGGACATAACTCTGCCGCTTCATGAGAAGGCAAAGATTTTGAGAAACAACATCTTTGGCGTGGACATTGACCCACAGGCAGTAGAGATAACAATGATGAGCCTTTATTTAAAAGCCCTTGAAGGCGAGAGAGGTTTATTGCCAAAGAAACAGCACCTCCTTCCGCCTCT
>JACRON010000059.1 GCA_016214425.1 Nitrospirota bacterium | reverse complement strand
TAAGGCTTGAAATAGGCTACTATCTTTGCGAGTGAGTTTTTCAGTTTTTTTCTTTCTACAATAATATCAATCATACCGTGCTCATAAAGGAATTCTGATCTCTGAAAGCCTGGGGGGAGCTGCTGCTTAATGGTCTGTTCAATAACCCTCGGTCCTGCAAAACCGATTAATGCCTTTGGCTCTGCAATAATAATATCGCCGAGCATTGCAAAGCTTGCAGTAACGCCGCCGAATGTCGGGTCTGTGAGTATGGAGATAAACGGCAGGCCAGCATCGCCAAGCCTTGCAATAGCAGCGCTGCTCTTTGCCATCTGCATCAGTGAAAGTATCCCTTCCTGCATCCTCGCGCCGCCAGAGGCATTCACAATTATAAGAGGCGACTTCAGCTCTATTGACTTATCTGCTGCTCGCGCAATCTTCTCGCCTACAACAGAGCCCATACTGCCGCCCATGAAGCTAAAATTCAAAATACCCAAAACAATCTGATGTCCCTCAATAGTGCCGGTTCCAATGGGTCTTCAGGCGCCAGATGGCTGTCAAACTCCTTAAAGGTTCCCTCATCAACAAGCTGTGTAATTCTTTCTTCAACTGAGATGGGAAAGTGATACCCGCATTTTGGGCAGACCTTATGGTTATTGTCAACCTCTTTTCTATAAATTATCTCTTTGCAGCTATTGCATTTTATCCATAAGCCCTCGGGTATCTTTACCTTCTTCTCAGTGGGCATCTCTTTAGGGGTCTTCTCTTTTTTAAACCATGCCATTTAAAATTCATACTCCCTTCCGTCTTCAAGGAATATAATTTTATGGCTCTTTATTGTCTTTAATTCCTTTTTCATTGATTCAATATTATACTGAGATTTTAAATGATAGATATAGACAGGTATATCCAAAGAATCTATCTTAACAAGCTCCTTCTTCAGCCCTGCAGGCGTAAAATGCCCGCTTATATCCGCAATCTTCTGGGTGTTTGTGGGAAAGGATGCCTCAATTATTGCAGCCTTCAGGTTGTCTGTCTTCTTAGCCTCTTCCCATATCTCCTCTGTTGCCTTTGTGTCGCTGCTGTATAAAATTGACACATTCTTTTTTCGGATAATAAAACCGGTTGTTGGCACTGTATGATTTACCCTGACTGCCTTGACCTCAAAATCGCCTACTTGTTCAAATACAGCATCCTTAATCTCCTTTAGTTTTATAACAGGAGAATCAGAATTCCCCTGATGTATTGCTGTAAAATCAGGCCAGACTATATTATTCAGCATATATTTCTTTAAGCTCTCAATCACCTCTTTTACTCCTATAATATTAATGGGCTCCTTTATCCTTCCAAATACAACATCAGTAAGAAATGGTATGCCTTTGATATGGTCAAAATGCACATGGCTTATAAGGACATTCTTAATCTTTATCAGCTCATCAATGCCCATTGATGTTGTAATTGTCCCTGCATCTACCAAAAGGCTGTTGTCTATCAAAAAACCTGTTGTATGATGATTGCCAAGCTCAGTTCCATAACATCCCAAGACCTTTAATTTCATTCTCTCTCCTTTGAAAGAAAATTGATTACACAGGATTTTTATTATTAGTTATGCTTCACTCATATCCCCGAACATATCCTTCATTTCAAGGTATTTCATGAACTGGGTAAGCTGTTCCCTGTTGGTTATAATTATGCGCCCCTCTTTCCTGTCAATAATGCGGCTCTTAGCAATCTTATCTATAATCTTATCTACATCCTCTGTTGTTATTCCGAGCATGCTTGCTATATCATCTGTGGTATTATCAATAACAACACCGCCCATTACTGTATCAATACCCTTATCCTTTGCAATCTTTGCAAGGAGGTTCACCAGCCTGCTTGTATTATCCTTAATCATAAGATTCTCTATCTGGTTATCAGCCTCCTGAAGCCTCTGGGACAGCTTTTTAATAATTCTTAATGCAATCTCTGTATTGCCCTTTATCATTGTCTCAAAGGTATTCCTGTCAATCACCAGTATCTCGCTGTCCTCCACAACCTCTGCAGTAGCTGACCTCGGCTTGTCATTCAGGATTGCCATCTCGCCAAAAAACTCCCCCTTTCCAATCATAGAAAGGGTCTTTTCTATATTCCTCACCTTTTTGCTTATCTTGACCCTGCCGCTCTGGATGATATACATCTCCTGTCCGAGGTCCCCCTCGCGAAAGAGAACTGTCCCCTTTGGTATCGTCTTTCCAAATCTTTCAAATAACGGGCTGCTGCTCATTATACTTCCTCCTATTATGATTTTTATAATAGACCGACCTTAACATCATTAGTATTTATATCGCCTGCCTCATATGCTTTTAAGAATGCCTCAACAACACCTTTATCAAATTGGGTGCCGGCAGACCCTCTTAATTCCTTAAAAGCAACATCTATGCTGAGGCTCTCCTGATAAGGACGCTCTGTTGTTATTGCATCAAAGGTGTCTGCAACAGCAATAATCTTTGCTATTATAGGAATCTCGTTGTCCCGCAGCCTGTCCGGATACCCATTGCCGTCAATCCTCTCATGGTGATAGCGCATCCCAGGGATAACATCCTTAAGCTGCTTGATATGACCCATTATCTCAGCGCCCCATACAGGGTGCTTCTTTACCATTTCATATTCATCAGGGTTCAGCTTATCCCTTTTTCTTAAGATGCTGTCCTCTATGCCGATCTTTCCTATATCATGAAGCACTGCTGCAAGCCTTAATCGCTCAAGCTCTGACTCCTTTAAGGCAAGATACTTTCCAATAGCAACGCTGTACTGCAGCACCCTTTTTGTATGGCCTCCTGTATATGGGTCCCTCTTTTCAATGGCATCTGCAAGGGCCTCTGCTGCGCAGAAGAATGTATCCCTCAGCTCCTGATACAGCCTTGATTTTTCTATTGCAATGGCAACCTGGTCTGCAAGAGAGATAAAACCCTCTAAGTCATCATTTGCAAACCTTCCTCCCTTTAACTTGTTTATAGACTGAAGAACGCCTATAACCCTTCCCTCAGACTTTACAGGCACGCACATCATGTTTCTTGTAACAAAGCTGGACTTTTTATCAGCGCCCTTGAAAAATCTTGGGTCATTCTGGACATCATCAATTATAACAGCCTCTCCTGTTTTTGCAACCCAGCCGGCAATGCCCTCCCCCATTTTCAGCCGTATCTCTTTTACCTTCTCGCCCTTTTCTCCAAGCGCAACCTCAAAGAAGAGCTCGTTCTTTTCCGCATCAACTAAAAGCAGGGAGCCGACCTCTGATTCTGTAAGCCTTGTTGCAGCCTCAATAGCGCGCTTTCTGACCTCCTTCTGCTCCAGTGTGGAGTTTAAAATAGTGCTCAATGTCATAAGGGTGGACAACTGGCCAACCTTCTTTTCATATTCGCTCTTTACTTTCTTTATATTATATGCATTAGTTATCCGCACAGGATTCGCTTTTCTTGAGACCTTTTTCTTTGTTATAGTCTTTTTTCTCATAGCTGTTTCTAAATCTAAATAATACCACTCTTCAGGTTTTTTACAAAGCCTGAAACAGCTTCTATCAAGTCAGGCTTATCCAAATTTTTTTCTATTACATTTACAATAGCGCTTCCAACAATAACGCCGTCAGCAAAGGATGCAATCCTCTTTGCCTGCTCAGGTGTTGAGATGCCGAAACCAACTGCAATGGGCTTATCAGTTGCCTTCCTGATTTTATTGACTGATGCCTCTACTGTTTCAGGAAGCGATTCCCTTGCGCCTGTAACGCCTGTCAGGGAGACATAGTAAATAAAACCAGTGGAAACAGAGGCAACCATTTTTATCCTCTCCTTTGTGCTTGTGGGCGCAAGGAGGAATATTGTATTTAGGCCGCGCCTTTTTCCTTCTTCAATTATACCCTCTCCTTCTTCAGGTGGCAAGTCAGGAACTATAATTCCGTCTACCCCTGCATCAGTTGCATCCTTTACAAATTCGGAAATTCCATATTTAAATACAGGGTTATAATATGTCATAAGAACAATTGGCACCTCTGTTGTCCTTCTCAGCTCCTTTACAATGCCAATAATCTTTTTTTCCTGCCTTCAAAGACCTGTAAGACGCCTTCTGAATTGCTGGTCCGTCAGCAATAGGGTCTGAAAATGGCACGCCAAGCTCAATAATATCAGCGCCTGCCCTTTCCATCTCTATTACAAGCCTCTTTGTAGTATCAAGGTCAGGGTCGCCTGCTGTAATAAAAGGGATAAGGGCCTTTTGATTAGCTTCTTTTAGTTTTTTAAATTTTTCTCCTATTCTTGACGGCAACATCTTTCCTTTCTCAGAGGCTGCTCAAAAAGCTCCAGATGCAAGGCGGAGCGAGGACTCGCACCGCAGCATACTAACTCGTATGTGAGGATGCGAGGCCGAAGCGACAACGCAGCAGATGGACTTTTTCAGCAGCCTCAAATCTTCTCTCCCATTGCCTTTGCAACCTGATGCACATCCTTGTCGCCCCTGCCTGAGAGGTTGACGATTATAATCTTATTCTTAGGCAATCCTGGCACAAGCTTCATCAAATATGCAATGGCATGGGCGCTTTCCAATGCAGGAATAATGCCTTCCTCTTCACTTAAGAGCTTAAAGCCTTCAAGCGCCTCGTTGTCTGTTATATATGTATACTCTGTCCTGTTGTTGTCGTGATAATAAGCATGTTCAGGCCCCACAGCAGAATAATCAAGCCCTGCGGAAATGGAATGCGTCACCTTTATCTGGCCGTCATCATCCTGAAGCACATAGGTCTTTGTCCCCTGCAGGATTCCAACAGAGCCTCCTGCAAAGCGCGCAGCATGCTCTCCTGTTTCTATGCCGTGTCCGCCTGCCTCTACGCCGATCATTTTTACCTTCTTATCATTTATAAAGGCATTAAAGAGTCCGATTGCATTGCTCCCTCCGCCAACACATGCAACAAGATAATCAGGCAGTCTTTTCTCTGCCTTTAAAATCTGCTGCCTCGCCTCTTTTCCAATAATGGACTGAAAATCTCGCACTATCATTGGATATGGATGAGGGCCTAAAACAGAGCCGAGGATATAATGTGTATTTCTTACATTTGTAGTCCAATCCCGCATTGCCTCGCTTATAGCATCCTTTAGCGTCCTGCTTCCAGTATCAACTGGCGTAACCTTTGCGCCGAGCAGTTTCATGCGGAATACATTGATTGCCTGCCGCTCCATATCAACAGAGCCCATGTATATCTCGCATTCAAGGCCAAACATAGCTACAACTGTTGCTGTTGCAACACCATGCTGTCCCGCGCCTGTCTCTGCAATAATCCTTTTTTTGCCCATCTTCTTTGCAATAAGTATCTGGCCCATTGTGTTATTAATCTTATGCGCGCCAGTATGGCAGAGGTCTTCCCTTTTCAAATATATCCTTGCGCTGCCAAGCCTCTTTGTAAGCCTTTCTGCAAAATATAATGGGGTAGGACGACCGACAAACTCTTTAAGATGATAATCCAATTCCTTTTGAAATTTCTTATCCTTTTTTGCAGATAGATATGCCTCTGTAAGCTCCTGCAAAGCAGGCATCAATGTTTCAGGCGCAAACCTGCCGCCGTAGATTCCAAAATGCCCCATTTCATCTGGCAGGCTTTGCCCCTTGCCCCTTGCCCCTTGCCCCTTGAATTTTAAAACTTGTTTCTTCATCTCTGCTTCGCCTTTTTTATAAACATCTTTATTTTCTGATGATCCTTTATCCCCTTCTCCTTTTCCACACCGCTTGACACATCTACTGCATAAGGCTGGGCAACTTTAATAGCGTCGGCAACATTCTCAGGCGTAAGCCCGCCGGCAATAATAATCTTGTTAAATATCTTCGCCTCTCTCGCTATCTCCCAGTTGAATATCCTCCCTGTTCCGCCTTTTAAATTCTTATCATAAGTATCAAGGAGAAGTGCGCATGCCTTATATGTCTTTACCTCTGCAAGGCTCTCCATGCTCCTTACCCTTATTGCCTTTATAACCCGCTTATTTAATCTTTCACAGAATTCAGGGGGTTCTTCGCCGTGCAACTGCACAATATCAATATTTGTCTCTGCTATAATCCCTTTTATCTCTGCCTCTGTCTGGTCTGCAAATACGCCGACAGTTGTTGCAAAGGGCGGCAGCCTTTTTATTATATCCCGCGCCTTTTCCGGTTCAATATGTCTCGGGCTCTTTTTGTAAAATACAAAGCCCAGCGCATCTGCCCCTGCCTCAGATGCAAAAAGGGCGTCATCTAAATTTGTAATCCCGCAAATCTTTACAAAAGTCATTACACCCCTTCAGGTATAAGTCCCAGAAGCTCCCTTATCTTCTTTGCAATATCCTCTTCCCTCATCAATGCAGTGCCGATTAGAACAGCATCTATGCCTGCCTTTTGCATCTGGACAATGTCGTATCTGTTATTTATACCGCTCTCGCTTACAATTACCTTTTCTTTTGGTATCTCATCCTTCAGCCTGTATGTTGTTCCAATATCAATTTTAAAGGTCTTCAGGTCCCTGTTATTTATGCCGATAATATCCGCCTTGGTCTGAAGCGCCTTTTCAAGCTCCTTTTTGTCATGTATCTCAACAATGGCATCCATATCCAAATCCTTTGCATTGCCAATGTACTCGTCTATCTGCGTTTTATCTAAAATAGATGCAATCAGCAAAACTGCATCTGCGCCAAATACCCTTGCCTCGTATATCTGATAAGGGTCAATTATAAAATCCTTTCGCATGAGAGGAATCTTTACAACATTTCTTACCTGTGAAAGATATTCTATATTTCCAAGAAAATATTTTTCCTCTGTCAACACAGATATTGCAGATGCGCCTGCCTCCTCATATATCCAAGCGAGCCCCTGAGGATTAAAATCCTCCCTGATAATCCCTTTTGAAGGCGATGCCTTTTTTATCTCTGCAATAAGCCTGACAGGGGCATCCTTTTTTTCACCCCTCTGTATAGCGCTTTTAAAACCCCTTGTCTCAGGCGAATCCTTTATCCTTGCCTTCATCTCTGACAGGGGCAGTGTTGTTTTTCTATTTTTTATCTCTTCTTTTTTATTGCTTACAATCTCATCAAGTATCAATTATAATCTCACAAAATAATCTAAATTTAAACGGCAAAGTAAAAAGCTCCAGATGCAAGGCGGAGCGAGGCATCGCACCGCAGCATACATGTTAGTATGTGAGGATGCGAGGCCGAAGCGACAACGCAGCAGATGGACTTTTTACGAAGCCGTTGTGAATCTTTTCAGCGCCTCCAGCTTTTCCTTAGCCGCTCCGCTGTCAATAGACTCTCCTGCAAGCTTGACTCCCTCTTTTAAGGTCTTTGCCTTTCCGCCTGCAACTATTGCAGCAGCAGCATTAAGAAGAACTATGTCCCTCTTCGGGCCTTTTTCACCTGACAGCACTGCCATTGTTATCTTGGCATTATCCTCTGCATTGCCGCCGAGGAGGTCCACCTTCTTTGCCTTTTTTAGACCAAAGTCAGAGGGCTTTACAGTGTATGTCTTTACCTTTCCATTCTTTCCCTCTGAGACCTTTGTTGTTCCTGTTATTGTAATCTCATCAAGGCCGTCTGTTCCATGCACAACAAAGCAGTGTGCTGCGCCGAGTTTCATTAATACCTTTGCCATGGTTTCTGTTAAGCCATGTGAGTAGACGCCAAGCACCTGCGCCTTTGCGCCAGCAGGATTAGTAAGAGGCCCCAATATATTAAAGATAGTCCTGATGCCTATCTCCTTTCTCGGGCCGATTGCATGCTTCATTGCCTCATGAAACAAAGGCGCAAAAAGAAAGCCTATGCCTATTTCATTCAGGCAACTTTCCACATCAATAGGCTTTAACTCAATATTCACGCCTAATGCCTGGAGGACATCTGCGCTGCCGCATGCGCTTGATACAGAGCGGTTGCCGTGCTTGGCAACAGTCAGTCCAGTGCCTGCAACAACAAAGGCAGCAGTGGTGGATATATTAAATGTGTGCGCCATATCCCCGCCTGTGCCGCAGGTGTCAACAACAACATTGCTGCTTGCATTAATCCTTGTCGCCTTTTCGCGCATCACCTTTGCTGCGCCTGTAATCTCATCCACTGTCTCGCCCTTTATGCGAAGCGCGGTAATAAATGAGGCAATCTGTGCAGGTGTTGCTGCGCCTGTCATAATCTCATTCATTGCCTCCTGCATCTCGTCTTCTGTTAAATCCTCTCCATCAACAACTTTAGCTATAGCCTCCTTAATCATTTTACTACTCCTTGTTAAACTGATACTGATTTGTCTATTTTAATCTTTAAAAAATTCTTTAATATATCTATCCCTGCTTTTGTTAATATAGATTCAGGATGAAACTGCACGCCTTCTATTTTAAATTCCTTATGCCTCACACCCATTATTTCGCCTTCCTTTGTTTCTGCAGATACCTCAAGGCATGATGGAATGGTCTCCCTCTTTATTATCAATGAATGATACCTTGTTGCCTCAAATGGATTGGGTACCCCTTCAAAGATTGTCTTTCCATCGTGAAATATCATGGATATCTTTCCATGCATCAGCCTGTCTGCACGTATTATATCGCCGCCAAATGCCTCGCCGATTGCCTGATGGCCAAGGCACACACCGAGCATGGGAATCTTTCCTGCAAAATACTTTATTACCTCAACAGAAATGCCTGCCTCTTTTGGCGTGCAAGGCCCCGGCGATATAACAATCCTGTCAGGATTCAGCTTTACAATGTCCTCTATCTTTAATTTGTCATTTCTGAATACATGGATATCCTCGCCTAATTCACCAAGATACTGGACAAGATTATATGTGAATGAATCATAATTGTCTATCATCAAGAGCATATTAAGCCTTCCTCTGCCATCTCTATTGCCCTGACCATAGCCTTTGCCTTATTAACCGTCTCCTGATATTCATTTGAAGGAACAGAATCTGCAACAATGCCTGCGCCTGCCTGGATATACGCAGTCTGAGCCTTCATTATAACACTCCTGATATTTATGCATGTATCCATATTATTAGAGAAGCTGAAATATCCAACAGCGCCTGCATAAGGCCCGCGCATTGTCGGCTCAAGCTCATCAATAATCTGCATTGCCCTTATCTTAGGCGCGCCAGAGACCGTGCCTGCAGGGAAACAAGCCATAATAACATCAAAGGCATCCATCCCTTTTTTAAGCCTGCCCTTTATATTAGAGACTATGTGCATTACATGCGAGTATCTCTCAATTACCATCAGCTCATCAACTTTTACGCTTCCTATTTCAGATACGCGTCCCACATCATTCCTGCCAAGGTCAACAAGCATTATGTGCTCTGCCCTTTCTTTAGGGTCTGCCAATAATTCATTTTCCAATGCCTTGTCCTCTTCTGCTGTCTTGCCTCTTTTTCTTGTTCCTGCAATTGGCCTTAATGTTATCTCACTGTTTTCGCATCTCACAAGCACCTCTGGTGATGACCCTGCCATGGAAAAGTCCCCAAGCCTTAAAAAAAACATATAAGGAGACGGATTGACAGCCCTCAATGCCCTGTACACATTAAATGGCTCTGATTTTAATCCTGTGCTAAATCTCTGCGACAGGACCACCTGAAATATATCGCCTGCCTTTATGTATTCCTTGCTTTTTTCAACTGCCTTTTCAAAGCCCTTTTTTGTATAATTAGAGGAGAGCCTTATATCTTTTTTTATATTCCTTTGCCCTTTATCAGCAGTTCTTGTCTTTAACCTGTCTATTATACCATCAATCTTTGTTTTTGCATTATTATATGCCTTTTTTACCCCTTTTTCTTTTACAAGGGCATTTGAAACTACCTTGATTCTCTGCCTTATATTATCAAAAATCAGCAGGGTATCTGTGAACATGAAAATTATATCAGGAAGTTCAAGCGAGGCCCTCTTTTTTAATGAGATATCCTCAAAATGCCTTATCATATCATAGGCAAGATAGCCAACTGCTCCGCCAAAAAATGGCGGAAGCCCTTCAATTGCTACAGGCTTATATTCCCTTAAAAGCCTTTTTAAGAGCAGTAGCGGATTCTCCGCTGTATCAAAGGAACTTTTTTTACCATTCTTTATAATCTCAATCCTTTTGTTCTTTGCCCTGATAATGAGAAAGGGGCTGGTTCCAAGAAAGGAATACCTGCCCCACTTCTCCCCTCCCTCAACACTCTCAAGCAGGTAGGAATATTTGCCGTCATCTATCTTTAAAAAGGCTGAAACAGGCGTCTCAAGGTCTGCCAATATCTCTCTGTATACTGGAACAAGATTGCCCTTTTTTGCCTTTTTGCAGAACTCTTCATATGAAGGTTGATACATTAACACCCCATTTCAAATGCAAAAAATATTACAAAAACTACCATAATTAGCCAAAGGTGTCAAGAAATCTGAATATTTCTAAATATAAGAAAGGTATTGAAAAAAACCCGAATTTGTGTTATAAAGTAATATTAATAACTGAATCTGCGATTCCAGCCATTAAATATCTATTCAAACAGCGACATCCAACTCGGGCATGTGTTAGGGGGAGATTAGTCCAGCGAAGAGAGGGGGTGTATAAGCCATGTTAGTAAAAGAGATTATGAAAACGATACCTGACCTTGTCTGCTGTGCGCCAACTGCTTATGTGATGGATGCAGCAAAAAAGATGGAAGACAACAATATCGGATGCATACTTATCACAGAGAATAATATTCTTAAAGGGATCCTTACTGACCGCGACATAACACTTTCTGTTGTTGCAGATGGACGGGATCCACGCAAGGTGCAGGTAAAGGAGATTATGAAAACAGACATAATCACAGGAAAACCAGACTGGGATCTCTTTGAGGCCACAAAGCTGATGGCTGACAAGAAGATCCGTCGTCTGCCCATTCAGACCAATGGGAAGCTGGAAGGATTCGTATCGCTGGCAGACTTAGCTCCTGTTGTAAAAAAGGAGCTTGATTCCTTCCTTGAGATAGAAGCAGCCCCCATTGGGCATTAAAAAAGCCCCCCTAACAACATGCCCAGAAAAAAAAGTTTTTTAACACTCACTCAAGAATAAGAATAAAAAATTTACTAAAGTGTTTTTTATATTGAAATATACACATTCTATGCTATACTTTATGTGTAAGGAGGTGTGGACAATGCTGACACGAACCAACATAGTCCTTGATGACAAGGTTATTGAAGAGGCAAAGAAATTAACCTCTTTGAAGACAAAAAAAGAGGTTATTGATTTTGCTTTAAAAGAGCTGATAAGGCAGTTGAGGAGGAAAAGGCTGCTCGCTTTAAGACATAAAGATTTATGGGTTGGAAACCTTTCCGAATTGAGAAAGAAAAGATTTGATACTAATTGACACCAGCGCCTTCATTGAATTTCTTAATAATACAGGATCGCCTTTTGATAGAGAAATTGAGCGTCTAATAAACGACAACGAGGATATAGCTGTTGCAGATATTATTATAACAGAAATATTGCAGGGGATACGGAATGACAAAGAATTCGCTGAAATCAGGAAATCACTCCTTTCTTTTCCAGTCTATTCATTAAGAGGCGTAGATTCCTGCATTGCTGCTGCTGAACTTTACAGAAGGTGCAGAAAAAGAGGGCTTACAATAAGAAACACCATTGATTTATTAATAGCACAGATAGCCCTTGAAAACGATTTAGCCCTTTTACATAATGATAAGGATTTTAATACACTATCAGCTATAAGCATTTTAAAAATTTATGAGTTGCCTCATCAGGGTTATAAATAAGGATAATGAAGATTAAAATTATAGTGATTATATTTCTGTTTATTTTTGGAGAAGCAATAAATTCAAATGCGGAACAAAGCAGTAATCAAAAAAGCTAAAGCCTGCAGCTACGATGAAATAGCGTTTTACATAGCACAAAGCTTAAGCAGAATAGTATCTATCTCCTTATATTACATTTCCTTGAAAAATACCTTATTATAAGATACAATCCTAATAGTTAAATGAAAAGACTGGTTATAATCGGCGGAGGGCTTGCAGGCTCAGAGGCAGCGTATCAGGCTGCAGAGAGGGGCATAGAAGTAGTATTGTATGAGATGCGGCCTGATAAGCAGACGCCTGCGCATACAACAGGTGATTTGGCAGAGCTTGTGTGCAGCAACTCACTCGGCTCTAATGATTCAATAAGCGCGCCTGGTATTTTAAAGGAAGAACTTCGACAGCTCGGCTCTTTGATAATAAGGGCTGCTGATGAGACCAAAGTTCCTGCTGGCTCTGCATTGGCAGTTGACAGGGAATTGTTTGCAAAGGATATTACTGAAAAGATTGCAGGGCATCCGTGCATTAAATTGATAAGGGAGGAGATAAGGAATATTCCAAATGAACCTGTTATCATAGCAACAGGGCCTTTGACATCAGATGCCCTATCATCTGATATAATAAACCTGACGGGTAAAAACAACCTCTTTTTTTATGATGCCATCTCGCCTATTATTGATGCAGATAGCATTAATTGGGACAGAGTATTCAAGGCATCAAGATATTGCAAGGGCGGAGATGATTATGTCAACTGCCCTATGACAAATGAGGAGTATAACCAATTTTATAATGCCCTTATGAATGCAGAAAAGGCATCATCACATGACTTTGAAGACGCAAGATATTTTGAAGGTTGTATGCCAATAGAGGTTATTGCAGAAAGAGGGAAGGATTCTCCTCGCTATGGCCCGATGAAGCCCGTTGGCCTTATTGAGCCAAAGACAAAAAAAGAGCCCTATGCAGTTGTGCAATTGAGGCTGGAAAACAGATTCGGCACAGCGTATAATATTGTCGGCTTTCAGACAAAGTTGAAATATGGGGAGCAGGCGCGTGTGTTCAGGATGATACCCGGCCTGGAGAATGCAGAGTTTTTAAGGTACGGAAGCCTTCACAGAAATACCTTTATTAATGCGCCGCTATTTTTAAAAGATACCTTGCAGTTCAAAAAAAGGGATGAGCTGTTTTTTGCAGGCCAGATTACAGGTGTTGAAGGATATATGGAGTCAACTGCAATGGGCCTTATTGCAGGCATAAATGCTGCAAAGCTGATAAAGGGAGAGGCGCTTAACCCTCTGCCAACAGAATCTGCAATTGGCTCTCTGATAAACTATATTACAACCTGCGAGCCTGACAGGTTTCAGCCTATGAATATAAACCTTGGCATCATGCCTCCATTAGAAAAGAGGACAAGAAATAAGGATGAGAAAAAGAGATTGGTTGCAGAGAGGGCAATAAAGGCTATCAGCATGTGGAAAGGGGAATATGCAGAGGTTCATTGACGCCTTTTCAAAATATCTGAGCATAGAAAAAAATGTGTCTGAGCATACATACAGAAATTATATAAGCGACCTTGCCATGTTCAGGGATTATGTTGCCAATAATGTAGGGGCAGGTTTTAAACCTGCCCCTACAGGCGAGATTGATATAAAAGCCATAGACAACCTGACTGTTCGCGGCTTTCTTGGCCTTCTTTCAAAGAAAGGAGAAAAAAAGTCCTCTATTGCAAGGAGGCTCTCTGCACTCAGGACATTCTTTAAATATCTGCACAGAGAGGGTTATATTGAAACAAATCCTGCAAAGATGGTTTCAACACCAAAGCAGGAAAAAAGGATTCCCTCCTTTTTGTCTGTTGATGATGCCTTTTCATTGATGGAGCTTCCGAATAATGCAGATGCGCTAACATTAAGGGACAAGGCAGCGCTTGAGACATTTTATTCAACAGGCATACGAATCAGCGAGCTTGTCGGCTTAAATGACGCTGATATTGATTTTAACAGTGGCCTTGTAAGGGTGCGTGGAAAGGGAAGAAAAGAGAGGATTGTGCCAATAGGCGGGAAGGCAATTACTGCAATAAAAAATTATCTGAACAAGAGGCAGGGGCTTTATAAAGAAGTTAGAAGTCAGAAGTTAGAAGCCAGA
>JACRON010000116.1 GCA_016214425.1 Nitrospirota bacterium | reverse complement strand
CGATAAAAGCGTCCGGGGATAAATCCGAGTGCCATTGCAGCAGCAAGGCTCACCTTCAAATATTCAGGAGATTCCTTATTGCAGCTCCCATTCAATTTCTGAACCTCCGTGTTTATTATTTTCTCCATAATATCCCTCAAAAGCAATCCAGCAGGTTTTTAATGCCTCTGATAAGGTATCCCTGCCCCAGTGCTGTTGCAGATACCTTCTCTTTTCAACTGCATGATTGATTGAATGTGCAACAAGCTCCTCAACCGCCTCATCATATTCTGAAAGTATATCAAGGTTGTCATCAATCACTGCCTTTGCTGAAATCTCCCCTGCCAAACTGCCGCATAAGACAGCATTTGAAATACCAGCGCCTGTAATCGGATTGCACTGGCCTGCTGCATCACCGCACAGAAGTATGTTATCTTTCCTTGTGCCGACAAGGCCGCCGACTGGTATCAACCCGCCTGTGCTGTTTAAAATCTTTTTTTCAATCTTGCCTGATTTAAACAATTCATCTGCAAACCTGTCAAGCGCCTCAGAAGGCTCTGAACCAAAACTTATATCTATTCCTACTCCAACATTTGCCTTATTGCCCTTTGGAAATACCCAGCCGTAGCCGCCTTTTATATAATCCCTAAAATATACCTCTGTATAATCCATCTCAAATTTTAATGGCATTATATACTGTTTTGCAGAAACAAACTCCTTATTCTCTACGCCAATCCATCTGCCTACTGTAGACCTTGGGCCGTCTGCGCCAATTATTATCTTTGCTTCTATGAAATATCTCTTGCCCCCTTCTATAACTTCTACATCTGATAATCCCCCCTCCCACGCCTTTAATCTCCCTATTTCCCCCTTTAGCAAAGGGGGATTAAGGGGGATTTCTGCCTTACAGTCTTTTCTTATCACTGCACCTGCTTCTTCTGCCTTCTCAGCAAGATGCTGGTCAAACCTGTCCCTGTCTGTTATATAGCCAATTGACTCTGTCTCCTTTACCTCTCCATTCGGTAGATATGTCCGCATAAAATGTATCTCCTGCACAAGCAGGTCATCTCTCAAACCAACGGCTGTTGTAAGCTGAACAGGTATATACTCTGCACACTGGACAGGAACGCCTATCTCTTTCTTCTGCTCAATCAGTATAACCTTTGCCCCTTCCTGCGCAGCCTTTAATGCAGCAGAGGAGCCAGCAGGCCCAGCGCCAATGATTAATATGTCGCATTTATCTTGAGCTTTCTTATTCATACAATTTGGGAAGATTATACTGCATTTCATGCCTGAGTTTCAATGCCAGAGGAATTTTAGCAAAACTTCTTGACAGCCCAATTGTTATCTTATAGCATTAGAACATTCGTCACAATAAGATAAAAGAAAGGAGGTGTTATGATGAATGCTATGCGAATGACCGTTCTTTCAATCGCTGCAATAATGGTGCTCGGTATCTGGCTCACTGGCTTCGATAAGATTCATTGGGTGCTTTACCTCCCCCCTGCGTTTCTTACCTTTGCGGGCATCACCGGAATTTGTCCAGGTCTTATTTTCTGGGCGAAGGTCGGATTCAAAAACGAGGCACTCGCCTGCGAGCTTCCAGGTAGAAAGTAAGCCTTAAACGGTAACTAATGTCCTGTCTGTTAAATAGCTTTACACTTTTTGTCATTCCTGTATGCCTCTGACAGGAATCCAGTAGGGGCGAACGGCCTAATAATTCTGGATTCCCGCTCAAAAACGCTGCGGGAATGACATACCAGAAGTGTAAAGAGACTGTTATGGACAGGACACTAACTGTGGTGTGGAGCGGACGCCGGTGACAGCGCAGCGCTTCGCGGTCAGGTTTTGTGGCGGCGCCGCTCACGCCGGGCGTTAAAAATCTTCGGACACCCACAGGAAGTGTGCCCTTCCCAACATAAAATATGATATATTATCAAATTCTCCTTGGGTAATGACAAATATAGTGATTTATGATAGGATAATAATGGTTTAGAAAAAGAGTTAAAGGGTTTAGGCAATTTTAGGGTAATTCCTATAAAATTATATGGAGGCTTTATGAAGGCAATATGTACTGAATTACCAGACAAGGTATATGAAGAGGTAAAATTGCTTGTGGAAAAAGGCTGGTTTAAGAATGAAGATGATATTGTTTTAGAGGCCCTGCGGCGTTTCTGGATATCCATAAAGTTGAATTGATGGAAAAGTTTATCCGGGAAGATGTCCAATGGGGGCTGCATGGCAAAGAGTGACAGTAAGAAGGAGGTGCCATATGTCCGAAGAGAAACTAACAAATGTAACAATGAGAGTTCGAATTGGAGAGAGCGAAATAGAAGTGACTGGGCCAAGTGACTATGTGGAAAAGAAGGTTGCTGAATTCCTTGAGAAGCAAAAGCAGATTTCTACTCCTTTTAGTGTTGTTTCTCCAAAAAGCACAATGCTACCAAGCACACATATGCCAGCGAGCACGAAGGTAATGTCCGTAGCACAATTTTTTAGAAAGGTCTCACCAAAAAGTGATGTCGATCGGACCTTGGCAGCAGGCTATTTTCTCGAAAAATTTAAGAATCAAGATAATTTAACGGCCTCTGAAGTATCAGAAACTATCCGGAGTGCAAAAATCCCCCCGCCTAAGAACGCAAACGATTCAATAAATCAGAATATAAAGAAAGGGCACATGATGCCTTCCGGAGATAAAGAAGGAAAAAAGGCGTTTGTTCTCACTTCCGATGGTGAAGAAGCAATAACCGAGTTGCTCACTTAATAGGAGCATACAAATGCCAACGGAAACCTTTGAGGCATTCAAGGCTGAACTTTTTGCCCTGCGAGATATTGTTTCGGCAGTCCGCAAAAAGACGATTAGGGACGAATTACTGTTAGATAGATTCCGGACTTTTTTTCGTTCATGGGCTTCGATTGTACGGCCAACAATTGAACCACTCCTATCAAGCAAGAGAGACTTTTTAAAGCTTGGAGCGGAACTTGAAACATTGGCCAGGCTAACATCAAAGTACAAGCCTGTTGCTGATTATCGTAAACGGCTCAACACAGCTATTAAATTGGCAAATGATTTGGTTCTTTACCTACCACCTACTGGAGAACACAAACCACCCTCTCGTCCTTCCAAAGACGATTTATTCCTTCCAGCGATTCCTGACCTTCCAGTTAAGCTAGTACCTAATCCTCTGATTGGCTGGAAAAGTAAGATCGAAGCATTTTTGAATCGATATCCTTTTGATAAGTCTGTTTTCATAATGATTAAATATCGGGATCGGAATAAGGATCTAATAAAAACAATAAAATCTGTTTTGTCAGAAAATGGACTTAATGGCATACTTGCGTCAGAGCATAATCTGACAGATGATTTATACAATCCAATTGCTTGTCTGCTATCATGTTCCAAGGGAATTGCCATCTTTGACGAAGCCGAAGCTGGTCAAGAGTTCAATCCTAATGTGGCTTATGAACTCGGTATGCTTCATTTGCTGGGTCGAGGCTGTCTTATTCTCAAACATCAATCACTAAGAACACTTCATACTGATATTCTCATGAAACTCTACCACGAGTACGACACTTCCAACGATACACGAAAGCAGATGCAGGATTGGATAACATCTATTTGAAGGTAGTAGTAGCGTGGGCTACGCACACCTTTGGAATAATGATGGACACTTCCCGATTTAATTAAATTTGTATGGGCAATCGGCTGGGCTACCATTGCAAAAAAAAGTCATTCCTTTTTTTCTGACAAAAACAAATCCGTCAAGTCCCTAAAACCGCCTTCAAAACCTATACCCCAACCCGCCCGGCTCTTTTGCCTGCATATTTTTCAGCACGGTAATGCCTGTGTCCAAATGAAGGGCGGTGTATTTTTCAAAGACTAATTTTGCGCTCGCTGCGGTCTTTATCCCCTTTTGTTTGAGCGGTGTGTCTGAAATGAGATAGTTGCTGTTTGCGATACAGGACCAATTATTCATCTTGATGAATTAAACTGCTTAGACCTCTTATCAGATTTTCACTCTTTGCTTCTTGCCTCAAGCAGTTTCTTTAACAAATCTATTTTCAATTCTGTCTTTTCCTGAAAGTCCCCTTTATATGCCGCCTCTTCCTTTTTCAACTCATAACATGTCTTATTTCCAATATCAATAAGAACCCCTGGAATGCCTGCATCAGTAAAGGCCTCATGCCTTTTAATAAAAAATGCCTCACAGCAGCAGCCAATGTAGGACTTGACACGCCTCTCTTTCAATGACTGCAATGCCTCCCTTAAATGCTCATAGTTGTTGATTGAAATCGGTATCATGCCTCTTTCCTCTGCCATACTGTATGCCTCACCCACACTGCACAGGCCGCATTTTGAACAGCCGTCTATATTTCTGTATTCACAGTCAGGAGGTTTTGCGCAATAGGGAAGAAGAATCGCGCCTGCATCTTTTAACGCTTCATTGACAGGTTTGTGAATTGTAAAAATAGAGCTTGTGTCTTCTGTTGATATGCCAAATTTCTGATAACTTAGTTTTTCAATAGCAAGCCTGATGGCATTTATAAAATCGTATTTCGTAAGCTGGAGCATCTCAGGCTTCTTTTCATCAAAGAACCTTTCTGCAATAGCTATTGCATTCTCAAGAGCAGCATCCTTCAATGCTGCCTCTAAATCAAGAACAAACCTTGATGGATTTATAAAAAAGTCGCCTGTAATCAGCGCCTGCCTCACAATCTGCCTTTGAACATCTACTTTTAAATTTATCCTGATAAGCCCGCCTTCTTTTTTATAAACAGAGGAAACGCTTTGCATTTTATCAGATGACTCCTGCACTGAATATATCCAGTTATCTGATTTGTAATAATTAATCTTTTTATTATATAAAGCCTTTTCATCCTCTGTCAGATTGCCTTTTTTTAGTGAAATGCCAAATGTCTTTGAAAAAGCATCTGCAAGAACATGCTTTATTTTATTAAGAGAAGGCAAACAGCCAAGCTCATCCTTGATAGATGTTACACGCTCTTTGGCTGAACTCAATCCCTTTGCAGTAAGTTTCTCTGTTGGTATGCGAAGCGCCTTGAGCATGGCCTCTGCATCAAAGCCAATGAGAATTGTTCCCTGATATAAAAAGGCTTCGCCGTCAAACACACCGCCTGTGCCTGATATTTTTTTACCGTTTACTTCTATATCATTTCTTGGCCTGAACTCTGCATTAATGCCGAGTCTTTTTAAGCCAGATGCTGCTGTATTACAGATTTTTTCTGTAAGCTCCTGAATATTTATATTTCCAAAATCTGCCCTTGAAGCAATTACCTCCCACCCGAGCTGTGTTGTGTCAAAATATATGGCGCCTCCGCCTGTAATGCGCCTGTTAATATTAATACCCTTCTCTCCGCAAAAATCTGTTCTTATTTCATGTTCAATTGTTTGATGAAAACCAATTAATGCACATGGAGGATTGAATTGGAGAAAGCGGATGGTGTTTTTTGAAAGGCCTTTTGATTTTGCCTCAAGGAGTGCAGTGTCTAAAGCTATATTTTCTGCTGCTGATTTGATGCCTGTATCAAGTAATCGCCAAAGAGTCATCTTAATCCCATTGCGCAACATGCAGAAGAAAAATGCGGTTTCAAACCAAATCCCTTTGCCATTTCAATAATACCTTCTGATGGATAGGCAATGCCATTGAACCCTGCTTTAAGGGCAGCAATATCAAGCTCAGCCTTATATCTGCCAAATCCTCTTTCGCATCCGAGGATTATTGGAGTCTCAGGAAGAAGCCTCCTTGCCTTTAGAAATATATTACCTGCTTCTTCTGTCGTAGGCAATGAAACATTTTCCATTGGCGTATCAGGAAGAGACGTTATTACAACAAATACCACTGAAGATGGTTTATATTTTGCGATTATCCTTAACGCATTAAACTCACCTTTTATCTTTCCATAATGAAGGCCAATGACTATGTGAGGCGATATAGAAAGGCCATATTTTTGCAAAGACCTGAGGGATTCTTCATAATCATCTATTGATACATCTTTAAGATGATATACCTCTCTGATAGTCTCATCAGAGCCGATAATGTCTATCAATACAGAGTCCACATCTGCCTCTTTTAAGCCCTTTGCAATTTCATCATTAACAAGGCCTGAATGAACAAAGACCTTTAATCCTAATCGCTCTTTGATTTCCTTTATTGCAGGAAGAAATCCTCTTAGCGGCACAACACCATTTTTATCTGAGCCGCCGCTTATAAGCATTCCAGAGGCGCTTCTTCTTTTATATTCCTCTGCAAGTTCAAAAAGCATTTCTGGTGTTCTTGCAGGTCTCATTGATTGCAGAATCCTTGTCCTGCAGTGGTCGCAATTTAGTTCACAGTTTGAACCTGTAATTGATACTGGCATAAAATCGCAGGAACAGGTATTTTTAAATTCAGATGTCTCGTAGGATTTTATGAAAGGGGCATAGAAGTAAATATCATTATGGTTAGGAATGAACATGGCCGTTACTTTATCTTTTTACACTCAATCTTTTGTTCCTCTATCTTCTTTTTGTAGACCTCCACAGCAGCCTTGCCTGTAATAAGCCTATTCTTTGCCTCTGCAATATCTTTAATTTTTAATCTTGCAATCCAGCCGTCATTATATGGGCTTTTGTTAATCAGGCATGGATTCTCCTCCACCTTTTCATTGACTGCTATAATCTCACCGGCAACAGGAGTGCGCACAGGGCCAACCCACTTGCTGCTTTCAACAGTGGCAATGCTCTTTCCTGCCTCAACATGCTTGCCTGCCTCTTTTATATGTGCATAGAGAAATCTGCCGGCAAGGCTCTGGGCAATGTCTGTCATACCTACCACAAAGGTATTGCTCTCCTCAAACCTCACCCACACATCATGCTCGCCATCATAATAAAGGTCTTCTGGAATATCGCAGTCATTGATTTTTGCCATAGGACATAATCACTCCCCTTTGCCCTTAATGTGCTATTTCTATGGCTTTTAGTATATCATAAAACTCAGAATACTCATACCTTAATAGTAGTAATCTGTTTGGACTTGACAAAGAATCCAAATAGTTATATTATAGAATCATGAAAACAACAATTGATATTCCAGATGAGGATTTGAAAGAAGCAATTAAGTATACTGGCGCAAAGACAAAACGGGATGCCGTAGTATATGCCCTCAAGGATTTTAATAGAAGGTACAGGCTTGCCAAGCTCGCAAAAATACTTGGCACATTTAAAGACTTCATGACTCAGGAAGATCTCAAAACCATGAGGGAAGATAAAAAGTGGGAAAAGAGAAAGTAGTCCTGATTGATACCTCAAGCTGGATAGAAGCCCTTCGCTTAACAGGAAGTCCTGATATCAGAAATGAGGTAGAAAATCTCATGATTGATGGTCGTGCAGCATGGTGTGACATGGTAGCAGTGGAGTTATGGAATGGCGCTAGGGGCGCTTATGAAAGACAGAAGCTATCAGAGCTGGAAGACGAGATTATCTGTCTGGAGACTACCCCCGAAGTCTGGCAAACAGCCCGTTTATTAGCTCAAAGATGCAGAGAGGCAGGGCAGACTGTTCCTTCTGCTGACTTAGTAATTACAGCCTGTGCATTGGCTAATAATGCTGAGATAGAACATTGTGATAATCATATAGACCTTATACTGAAAGTCCACAGGGGAGAGAAAAGAAAGAATTAATGCAGGATTAGCTAAAATGTCAAGACCCTGTCTGCCTCAAGGGCCATGTCTACCAATGCAGCACCGCCGATTATCTCTTTTACCTCAGGGATAAGTTCTTCCTTTTTTATATCATGAAGTTCAAGGCTTGGATGGCATATAACAAGCTTAACGCCATTTTCAACTGCCTGGTCAAGAAATACCCTCAGGCTCTGATTGCTTCCTTCTTTTACAAATATCTTTTCTGCAGCCCCTTTTTTAACAATTGTTGAGCCGTTTATGGTAAAGGCAATGGTAACATCCACATCCATCGTTGCAGCAGATGTGGCAATATAAAAAGGCGCGGCGGTCCTCTCAGGTGTGTCTATACCGCTTGTCTGGATAATTAATAACTTCTTCTTCTCGCTCAATTTGCACTCCCAAAACATAAATGGCCAATCCTCTTGAACCGTTTAAACTGTTCAAGCCGTTTAAACTGTTCAGGATTGGCCATCCAATTCCAATCTTATACAAATAGGGATATATTCGCCTCAGCAGCAAAATCTAAGATTGATTTCACAGATTTGAGAATACGATTACACAGATTAAAACTAATCTTTATCTGTGTAATCAAGCATCCTTTTATTAGGATGTCTTTTTAAGATTTTTTAATAAAGAAAACATATGTCCCAGCATCTTCTTTTGTGCCAATGATAGGATTGCCTGTCCTGTTTGCCCATGCCTCCATATCATTCTTTGAGCCAGGGTCGGTTGCAATCATCTCAAGGATCTGTCCGCTCTTGAGCTCTTCTATCGCCTTCTTTGTCTTTAATACAGGCAATGGACAGCTCAGTCCCTTGCAGTCAAGGACCTTATCTGCTTTGATATCCATATTTTTCTCCCTCCCTTCTTTCTTTGTACGGCTTCGTAAAAAATCCAACTGCTGCCTTATCGCTCCTGTCTGCCGACAGGCAGGCTGGAGCTTTTTACTTTGCCGTTATAAGTTTGAACTTTTGTTCTACTAATATCCCTCTGCCGTCTTCTCTGCAAAAATCTATCATTCTGCTCTTTCCAATAGTTGATTTAAACTCCATAAGGAGTTTTACCAGCTTCTTGTCTTTCAGAAAATAGCAGACATAGTTCTCTCTTCTTGTAAAATCAATTATCCCTGTATTTCTGAGTATTGCCAGATGCTGGGAGACATTCGCCTGTCTTCTGCCAAGAAATTCGGTAAGATTCTTTACGCAGATCTCCTTCCTTGAAAGGATATGACACAGTATTTCAAGTCTTACTGAATTAGAAAGTATCTTGAATAGCTTTGCAGTTTCCTTGCAGACACCTTTAAGGTCTTCATTCTGGCGGGCGGTATTCATGGTTTGAATCTCTTCTACCCTTGCCATAAATCTCCTTATATTCGAATATATGAATATTTCCTGAATATAATACATCTTTAACCTTTGGGTGTCAAGCCTTTTCACATTATTCAGGAATGGAAATCTCAAGCCATGTCATTTTATCTTCAACATTATTTCTTACAGAGATGGCGCCGCCGTGGGCTTCAATGATGGTCTTTGCATCTGAGAGGCCAATACATACCTTTGGACTTATATCATCATCCCCTTTTGTTATAAAGAATGAATATGTCATACCGCTGTATTCCTTATCCCATTTGTTGCCAATGGAAATATTATATTTCTTGCCGACTGATTTCAGCTCTACAATGACACTGCCTTCTTTTGGCGAGTACCGCACAGCATTATTGATTATATTAATCAATACGCCCCTTAAGATCTCCCTATCTGCTGTTATTTTGTATCCAAATGCCCATTCACATCTGAAATCTATCTTCACCCTCTTGGCCTCAGTCTCTGATGACATCATATAGATAATCCCATGCAGCATCTTGTATAAATCAAAACTTGTCTTTTTTAATGCTATGTCTGCTATTATTCTCTCTGGGATTACAAAGCTAAATGTGCTTCCCTTTCCTAATTCGCTCTCTACCCAAATCCTGCCTTTATGAAGTTCAATATACTTTTTTACTATAGCAAGGCCGAGACCGCTGCCCTGATACAGCTTTGTATATGAACTATCCACCTGCTCAAAGGCATCAAATATGCGGTCAAAGTCTTCTTTCTTGATTCCTATTCCGCTGTCCTCTACAGAAACATATATGTAATTTAGATCGTCTTTATAATGAATATCCGATGGAAGGTTAAGTTCATCCTGCTTAGAGGCCTTTGAGCGAAGCACAGAAGGTTTAACAAGCCTTGCCCTGACCTTTATAGTGCCTCCCATTGGTATAAATTTAACTGCATTACTTAATAGATTGTCCATAACCTCTTTCAGCTTGACACTATCAGCAGTAATATAAGGCAGGTCATCATCAAATTCTGATAGAAGCTTGATCTCCTTCTTGGACACAATCGGCAGGAAATCCTCAACAGCATCCCTTAGTAGATCAGAAATGAGAAATTCACTTGCAGCAAGGGGCATCTTGCCAGCGTCAATCTTTGATAGATCAAGAATATTATTTATCAGATGCAGAAGACGCTTGCTGCTCTTCTGAATAGTATTCAGATATTTATCCTGTTTATCAGTAAGCCCTCCAAAATCCCTGTTTCCGAGCAGTTCTGCAAAGCCTATTATTGAACTGAGGGGTGTTCTTAATTCATGGCTGACATTTGCCATAAAGAGCGATTTAAGCCTCGCAACCTCCTTTGCCTTTTCGTGCTCCTTTTTAAGCTCTATATATGCCTTTGCCAGATCATCTGTCCTCTCCCTTACTTTGTCTTCCAGTTCACCTTTAAGCATCTGAAGATTTGTATATGATATAGAATTAGAAAGCGCAACAGTAGCCTCTATCCTGAACATTGAAAGTAACTTTATATCTGAGATGGTAAAGGGTTTAAGGCCGCCCTTTTTGCCAAGTGTTATCAAACCCAAAAGCCTGTCATAAAAAATCAGGGGGATGCATATCTTTGCGTCAAGGCTGTCAAAATATGCCTTTGCCTTGTCTTTTATATCTGAATAGACTGGGTCAATCTGAATCTGTTCAACCTCTATAATCTCATCATAATTTCTAAGCCATTTTAGCAGCACAGGGTCGTGGAGATAATCTTTGTCTTTAATAACAGCGCTGCCAATGCCTTTTATCAGTGAACATCTCTTATAATCCTCATCAAATAGAATTATATATGTATCAGCATAAAAGACATCTGCAAGGGTATTAATAATTTTATCAACAAGGTCCTCTACACCTTTAATCTGGGCAATGTCTCTTATAAACTCAATAAATACAGCCTCTGCCTTATATTCTCTCCTCTGCAGAAAATGGTCAATTCTTGGTTTTAACCAATTATACGCTGAAAGAAAGATAAAAAATATAATCGTATAAAAGATAGTCTGCTGGATATTATTTAATGTCTCAACCCATCTCCTTAACATGACAATAAGGACAAATATTGAGACAACAATAGATATTAAGGTTGTTAGCCATAATAATGTTTTGTGCGCAACTGTTTCAATATCAAGAAGTCTGTGACGGACAATGGTATATGCCATAATTGCAGCAAGGGCATCCACAAAGATATAGCCAAACTGATAGACATTAAACCCTGACATGCCGAGAAAATCAATTGAGCCGATTGTTCCAATAAGCAAGCCTATTGTCAGGTATTTTAATTTAAGCCTTTCAGCATCAGTAACTGCCCTTTTATAACCGAGATAGCAGTTCAAAAGAAGGGCTGATGCATATATATAAAAAAAGATTAAATATGGAATACCTAAAGGTCCTAAAACTCCTATATGGCCCCAATAAACTTTAATCTGGCCAGAT